>DATGXQ010000210.1:0-4667 GCA_035298905.1 Nostocaceae cyanobacterium
ATGGGGGGTCTGGGGTATAAGGTACTTGAGGTATGAAAGTGCTACAAAATGTCTCTAGGGAAAACTAGAGTAATATTACTGTTGTATTTTGCTCTACTTATAAAAAATTACGGCGTTGCTGATTTTTGGGATGAAAACAATTTTGCATACATTCAAAACCCTGGTATGAACGTCAAGGAACGTCTCTACAGTCAAAAAACATCCCGCACTTATGCAACACCAAAATTAGGACTTGCCAAAATTTTATATCTAAATTTTGCGGCTGGAAAAACTCAAGTGTTTTTCTCCCCCTTTATCCTCCAAGAGCTTGTTCTGTTCGTACTTTGATTGAACAACGTCAACTTTTCGGTTCTACCGCTCCCGTTATGGTAAACAACAATTAATTTAATTTTTGTAGGTTGGGTTGAGGGACAAAACCCAACATTTTCGGGCATTTGTTGGGTTTCACTTCCCTGCGGGACGCGGAAGCGAACGTTCAACCCAACCTACTAGATACCATTTTGCATAAAAGGAACGGTAGAGCCAACTTTCTTGTCTTCATAGTCTAATTTAGTTCAATCTTAAAATTTGTCATTCCTCTGGCCAAGCACGGAAAATATTTTGTTAGAGGTAATTCAGGGGTAAAACCCTATAGTGTACTCTTGTGTACTGTCCAGACTGAGGAATATTTTTAAAATTCATAGCATTATGTTTTTATTGTTAGATTGTCATAGTATTTTTGCTTAGTAGCTCCTTTGAGGCGTATTCTAGATTTATAGTACATAAGTCCTATAAAATCTTCCTGATGCCGCTAACTTGGGGCTGTAATATGAGTATGATGTACTACAGTGAAGCAAAAGTTACTCAAAGTAAATATATTGAATTTAGTTTTGCCCTCCCGTTTTTGTCTTCCCGTTTGTCGTAATTTAGAAGATTAATTATGCTGCTAAATTTAGAAAAGTTTTATCAGGCTTGTAATCCAAGCAGACCGCTAATGAGCGAAAATGCGGCTGACCGTTTGTACTATATTGATTTTGCCTCGGTACGGGGGGGGAAAATTATTGAGGCTTTTTTAAGGACGATCGCCATTATTTCACCTCAGACACCAACTTGTCAGCTGTTTACTGGTCACTTGGGCTGTGGTAAGTCTACGGAACTACTCAGACTCAAAGCAGAATTAGAAAGACAAAATTTTCATGTCGTCTATTTTGAGTCTACCCAAGTGCTAGAAATGGCGGATGTAGACGTAACAGATATTTTACTAGCGATCGCTGGTCAGGTGAGTGAAAGCCTGGAAGCGATGAAAATTAGCATGAAACCCAGCTATTTTGCCAAATTGTTTGGTGAGGTGGTGGATTTTCTACAAACGCCGATAGAATTGGGTGTAGAGGCAGAATTATCGGTAGGTATTGCCAAGATTACCGCCAAAACTAAGGAAAGTCCCCAACTGCGGCGGAGATTAAGAGATTACCTAGAACCTCGCACCGAAAATATTTTACAGTCAATTAACCAAGAACTACTTGACCCAGCCAATACACTGTTAAAAGCTCAGGGGAAAAAGGGACTGGTGGTAATTGTCGATAATTTGGACAGAGTAGCCATTCGTCCTTTACCTTCTGGGCGATCGCTGCCAGAATATTTATTTATTGAGCGAGGAGAACAATTACGTAAGCTTAAATGTCATATTGTTTACACAGTTCCTTTAGCTATTACCTTTTCTAACGATAGTGCCGAATTACAACATCGTTTAGGGGGTGGAGTTGCGCCAAAAGTTTTACCGATGATCCCTGTCCGGTTACGGAGTGGCGAAGTTAACCAACCGGGGTTAGAATTAATGCGGCAGATGGTATTAGCTAGAGCTTTTCCCGAAATATTACCAGGCGATCGCTTAAACTTAATTACAGAATTGTTTGATCACTTAGACACCCTTGATAGGTTATGTTTAATTAGTGGCGGTCATGTGCGGGATTTACTAGGATTGTTGTATGACTGTCTGCGGGAACAAGATCCACCATTTGATAGAAAATGTGTAGAATTAGTCATCCAAACCCAGCGTGATTACCGAGCCAACGCCATTGATGCTCATGAATGGGATTTAATCTTTCAAGTAGTCAAAGAACAGAGAGTGAGGGGAGATATAGAATACCATACCCTATTAAGAAGTTTATTTGTATTTGAATATCGTGATCAGCAAGGAGTTTGGTTTGCAGTTAACCCAGTATTAGCTGAAACGCAAAAATTTAAAACATGGTTGAACGAAACTCTCTAGCAGAAATCATCGCCACTAATCAACGGGCTTTACACAGTTTAGAAAGGGCTATTGCTCTTTCTAGTGGTCAATTTTCCGTAGTTTTAGTTTGTTGTAACTATACAGTTTTACGCGAATTAATATTACAACAACTGGCGCAGAGGGGTTGGGGAAATGAGAAAATCTATAAAGTCTTTGTTCCCCATAATGCTTTGAGTCTGTATACACCTCTTCATTCCCAACTCATACAAAAGCCAGCCGCTTTAATGGTTTTTGGCTTAGAATCTGTGGAAGGGATAGAGGACTTATTGAGTTCTATCAATCATGTCCGGGATGAATTTCGTAAACGTCATTTATTTCCGATGATTATTTGGGTGAATGATGAAATTTTACAAAAAATCTTACGGTTAGCACCAGATTTTGCTAGCTGGGCAGCAACACCAATTCGTTTTAATATGACTCCTGGTACTTTGTTGGAGTTTATGCGACAGGAAACAAACTCTTTATTTGCCAGGGTTTTACATTATGAAGCTGTCCAGAGTCAACAAATTACTAACTCTTATTCTACTTTAGAGCAGATTTGGGTAAGAAGTTATGAATTGCGTTTAGCAATTAAGGAACTGCAAAATCAAGGAATTGAAATAGAACCAGAATTAAATGCGAGTTTAGAGTTTGTATTTGGCATAGATGATTATGTAAGCGATCGCATCAATGCCGCCTTAGAACATTTTCAGCAAAGTTGGCAATTTTGGCAACAAGTTGAGGCGGTTGAGGAAAGGCAGGAAATTCAGCCAGAATGGGAAAATTGGGATGTAATATACAACTCATCTTCCCCATCACCCCTACCCTTATCTCCCCGTCCTTCCCTACCCTCACCCCATCTACCCAAACAGGGAATTTTATTACTTTATGTCGGACTTTGTTATTGTCGTCTAGCTGAACAAAATCAAACTGCTAGTCGTCAACATTGGCAATCGGCAAAAACTTATTTTCAACAATGTCTGCAAACTTTCCAAGCGGCTGGCAGAATCGATTTAGTCGCTGAATATATCGGACAATTAGCAGAAGTTTTGCAATGTTTACAAGCCTGGGATGAATTACAAATTGTTGCCGAAGACGCTTTAGAATTACATCAAAATTACGGTAATCATATTCAATTAGCTTGTGACTATGGCTTTTTGGCTAATGCCGCTACACAAAAATCACGTTGGATGCAGGCCAGTATTTTGGCTCATGTAGCATTATTAAAATTGCGAGAAGCACAAAACCAGGGGGATAATTATCATTGTTTATTTCCCTTATTATTAGCTCAAATATATTATTTAACTTTAGCTAAAGCCCAAGAAAAATTAAATCAATCAGCAGTGGCTAAGGAACATTTAGAAAAAGCCAAACAAGAACTAACCGCAGCCTTAGAAAGCAGTGAACACCAATATGATGCCCATCGTTATATTCGCCTATTGCGGACATTGCGATCGCTTTATTTTGAAGCAGGATGTTATTTAGAGGCTTATGTGCTTAGACAAAAACGCCGTTCGATTGAACAACAGTACGGTTTTCGCGCTTTCATTGGTGCAGGACGCTTGCAACCCCAAAGACAAGCCACCAACCCCGCTTTAATGTCTACCTCTGGTAACAGCACCATTGCCTTAGAAATTGTTGTCTCCGGTCGGGAAGGTGATATTAATAATTTAATTGGCAGAATTAGTCGCGCTGACCAAAAATTAACAGTTATTCATGGCCCTTCAGGAGTAGGGAAAAGTTCTACTGTTAGTGCTGGTTTAGTCCCCGCCCTGCAAAATCGCGCCATTGGTGATCAAATTGCGCTTCCTGTGGTTTTACAAGTTTATACAGATTGGGTGAGAGAATTAGGAAAAGTCTTAATAGAAGCCATTCCCAAAAATTTAATTGTCACTGATAGTAATACCAAACAACCTGTTTATTTATCTTCACCTATTACTATCGAAGGAATTTTACAACAATTACGTACCAATGCTGATAATGACTTAATTACAGTTTTAATTTTTGATCAATTTGAAGAATTTTTCTTTGGTTATACTGACCGGGAACAAAAAGCAGCCTTTGAACAATTTATTAGTGATTGTTTAAATATCTCCTTCGTCAAAGTCATTTTATCCTTACGGGAAGATTATTTACACTGCTTACTAGATTTTAAACATCTTTCTGCCTTGGAAACAGTAAATAATAATATTTTAGATAAAAGTATTCGTTATCAACTCAACAATTTCTCACCCGATTATGCTCGCTCATTAATACATAAATTAACCGAGCGATCGCAACTACATTTAGAACCAGCTTTAATCGATGCCTTAGTCCAAGATTTATCCGCAGAATTAGGAGAAGTCCGCCCCATAGAATTACAAGTAGTCGGCGCACAACTCCAAGATGAAAGAATTACTACCCTCACCCAATATCAACC
>DATGXQ010000211.1:0-6040 GCA_035298905.1 Nostocaceae cyanobacterium
CCTTGCGGAGACGCTACGCGAACACCGTGTCTCCCCTCTCCCCTCTCCTTGCGGAGACGCTACGCGAACACCGCGTCTCCCCTCTCCCCATTAGTGTCAACTTAACGAAAAATGGGCGGTTAGAAACCGCGTCTACACAAGCAAAACGCGTAGCGGCTTCCCGTAGGGAAGGCCACCTGCGTGGGTTTGAAAACCTTGATTTTTCATTAGTCCGCGTAGGCGGACTTGGCCTGTATAGCCACGAATTCTATTCGTTAGGGCTTAAGTTGACACCTATGCCCTCTCCCCTCTGCCTACTTGTATCAACCTTAAAGTGAAACGGTATTAAATCTGGCTTTCCTAATTTTTAATTTTTAATTTTTAATTTTTAATTGGTATAAGATTCTAAATATAGGCGTTCACAAACTAGAAAGGGTAAACTATGGCAGTCAAAAAAGGTGATTTGGTTCGTGCTGTGCGTGAGAAGCTAGAAAGTAGCTTGGAAGCTAAAGCGAGTGACACTCGTTTTCCTGCTTATTTGTTTGAGACTAAGGGTGAAGTTGTAGATATTAAAGGTGATTATGCCTTAGTTAAGTTTGGCAGAGTCCCAACACCAAATATTTGGTTAAATGTAGAACAATTGGAAGCTTTTCAATAAGCTTGATTTAATTTTAGGTGGGCATTGCCCACCATAAATATTTCCAGTGCGGGTTCATTTACTACTATTTAAAATTACGCTGGAATTATGTTTTCTACTGTTAATTCTCCAATTCTCTGCCGTTCTGCTCGTGTTACTGTTGTGGGTGCTGGTCGGGTTGGTAGTATTCTCGCTCAACGTGTGGCTGAGAAAAATCTGGCAGATGTGGTATTGTTGGATATTGTGGCGGGAATACCCCAAGGGCTGGCTTTAGATTTGTTAGAGGCGAGGGGTATTGAGTTACATAATCGCCAAATTATTGGGACAAATCAATATAGTGATACGGCTAATTCAGATATTGTAGTGATTACGGCTGGTTTTCCGCGCAAACCGGGAATGAGTCGGGATGATTTATTAAAGACTAATGCTGAGATTGTAGTGGAAGCGGCGAAAAGTGCGATCGCTCATTCCCCTCATGCTATCTTTATCATTGTCACCAATCCCTTAGATGTGATGACCTATCTAGCTTGGCAAGCTACTGGTTTACCTAGACATCGGGTAATGGGGATGGCTGGTGTTTTAGATTCGGCTAGATTTGAAACTTTTATTGCTTTAGAGTTAGGCGTTTTACCGGCAGATGTGAAAGCAATGGTTTTGGGTAGTCATGGAGATTTAATGGTTCCTTTACCCAGATATGCAACTGTTAACGGTATTCCCATCACAGAATTATTAGATACAGCGACTATAGAACGTTTAGTCAATAGAACTCGCAATGGTGGTGCGGAAATTGTGGAATTAATGCAGACTGGTGGGGCATTTTTTGCACCTGCTTCTGCGGCGGCTTTAATGGTAGAGTCTATTATTTTAAATCAATCGCGGTTGTTACCAATTGCTACACATCTGCAAGGAGAATATGGTTTAAATGATGTGGTAATTGGTGTTCCTTGTCGGTTGGGTATTGAGGGAATTGAGAGTATTTTAGAATTAAGTTTGAGTGAGGAAGAAAGGGCAGCCTTGCAGACTTCGGCGGATTTGGTGAAGAGAAATATTCATCAAGCGCAGGAAATTTTGGCTGTTAAATAAGGCCATTAAATAATAGTTAGCAATGCTAATTTATTCTAATTTACGGGACTTTTTGAGTAAAACTTGCTAAACTGAAAAGTTCTTATACCAATTCTCTAAATTCAGCAACAAATCCGAAATCAGAAACCCTTGTTATACCATTTAACTTTAATAATGGTACATATACATTCGGACGGACATGGCAGTGCCATGTCTCTACAAGCAATCTATATGTATCAGGGTTTTTTGAATTTTGAATTTTGAATTGGTATTAATTTTGCTCATTGGCTAAATCGGATTTTAATTGTATGACAACTGATTTGAATTTACCTACCCTAGCCGGACTGGAATATTTTGCTTATATTGATGAAAATGGGGAAGTACAGTCACAATGGCAAGGGAAAATCGGGGTTTATGGGATTTTTGACCAAGATAAAGTATTGCAATTTGTGGGTTATTCTCGTGATGTTTATTTGAGTTTGAAACAGCATTTAGTCAGACAGCCAGATAAATGTTATTGGGTGAAGGTGCAAACTATTGATAAACCCAGCCGGACGGTTTTAGAAAATATTGAGAATGCTTGGATAGCTGAAAATGGCATCACTCCTGTAGGGAATGGGGAGGAAAAAGTGAAATGGACACAGGCTATTGATACTAAGTTAATGATGACAGCAGAGGAACGAGATAATTATGAAAAGAGTGATGATTTAGGTAAAGGTAAGGTTTTTAAAAATGTAGCGCGGCGAGTGGAAGGGGAGATTTTAGCAGTTTTGACAGGGAGGGGATTAAAAACGGAAATTCGATTTAATCCAAAGTTGAAGGAAGAAGGTTTATTAGATTTGAAATGAAAAGATCCCCGACTTCTTGGAGAAGTCGGGGATCTGGGTTAATTTGATGAGAGGGAAGATTGTAATAATTTAAGCATGGCTTGGGCTGGTAAATTATCAGGGAAGATTTTTAAGAAATCTTTGAGATGTCGAATCGCTTCTTTTATTTTGATTAGATTTGCCCGATTAGCTAAAGCATATTTATATAATTTTTCGGCTGGTTGATAGTATTGAGCAGCTAAATAATAAATAGCTAAGTTAAAGGTATTTTTCCAGTTTTTAGGCTCTTTTTCAAAGGCATTTTTTGCTAGTTTAGCAGCCTGTTTTAAATCAGCTTGCGCCTTATTTGGTTGATTTAGAGCTTTGTAAAGAATAGCACGTAAATATAAATACCAATCATTATTAGAGTCTAATTCTATTGCTTGATTAAAATCTGTGAGGGTCTGATTATATTGCTTGATCATCAAATAAATATAACCCCGATGTGCCAGTGCTAAATCATCTTGAGGATTAAGTTTAATAGCCTGATCTAAATCTCGCAGTGCTGCTGGGTATCGTTCTATTAATCGGTAAGTCTCACCCCGATTTGCTAGCGCCCAGGTATAGTGAGGATTAAGTGCGATCGCCTGATCTAAATCTCGCAGCGCCTTTTGGTATTGTTCCACTAATCGGTAAGTTTCACCCCGACTGGCCAGCGCCCAGGTATAGTGAGGATTAAGTGCGATCGCCTGATCTAAATCTCGCAGTGCCTTTTGGTATTGTTCCATTAATCGGTAAGTCTCACCCCGATGTGCCAGCACCCAATCAGATTGAGGATTAAGTTTAATAGCTTGATCAAAGTCTTGCAATGCTTCTGGGTATCGTGCCATTAATCTGTAAGTCTCACCCCGATGTGCGAATGCAAAATCAGATTTAGGATTAAGTGCGATCGCTTGATCTAAATTTTGGATCGCTTCTGGGTATCGTCCCATTAATCGGTAAGTCTCACCCCGATTTGCCAGCGTCCAATCATCTTCAGGATTAAGTTCAATGGCTTTGTCTAAGTCTTGCAGTGCTTCTGGGTATCGTCCCATTAATCGGTAAGTCTCACCCCGATTTGCCAGTGCAAAACTAGATTTAGGATTAAGTTCAATGGCTTGATTTAAGTCTTGCAGTGCTTCTGGATATCGTGCCATTAATCGGTAAGTTTTACCCCGACTGACTAATGCTGAAGTATATTGAGAATTCAGTTTAATAGCTTCATTGAAATCTAGTAGTGCTTCTGGGTATCTTTCCATGAAGTGGTAAACCAAACCCCGATTGGCAAATGCCCATTCAGATTTAGGATTAAGTTCAATGGCTTTATTTAAATCTAGTAGTGCTTCTGGGTATTGCTTCATGACACGATAAGTTGCACCTCTATCTGTTAAATACTCAGCTTCATCAGGGGCTAATTCTATCGCTTTAGTTAAATCATCTAAGGCATACATATATTGATGAGATTGGCGATAGATATCACCAAGGCTACCTAAAGCTACTGCACGGGACTTGACATCTATATTGTCATTACGCAATAGCTCGGTGAACATTTCTATAGCCATTTCATAGCGTTCTTCATCATAAGCTATTAACCCATTTACCAATTGTTCACCCCAATTTTTAATATCTTGAAAATCCGCATCTTTACCAGCTTGGCTCATTGTTTCAGCCAGGCGTTTAGCAAAACGACGTTTATTTTTTATAGCTGCTAAAAATTCATTGAGGGCTTGAGTTAAATTCTTTTGTGGGGCTTGGCATAGGCGATGATATAAAAAATGCAGGGTGTAATTTTGCCAAATCACATCACTGTATTTATTTTGTTCCTCTAGTTGTAATTCATTCCGCAAATGCTCATAATATTCTGCTAACTTGCCATGTAAATCAGCCCAACTTTGAGGAGAGGTTAGGCGTTTACTGCGTAACATAAGAGTTCTAACAACATCGTGATAAACCCAGCCGTCGGTTTTTTCGTTGACAAAGGAAGTTTCTTTTAACCAATAAAATAATTCATCAGCTTCTGCCTCTGTTCGTAATTTAGCGATTACATCCCGATTTAAACAACGAGAAAGGGCAGCATCTAAGGCTATTTGTCGCTTTTTGGGGTCGTCAATCCATTTTAAAAAACGTTCTACGGCGTTGCTACTTGGTTCAATAATTTGATTAGTGTCTGTGGGATTGGCATCTGCTAACATTCCTACTAACAGAGGTAAGCATCCAGACAATTGTAAGATTACTTCCACTAGATTATTGTTAGTAATTCCTTTACGAGTTAAATATTGTTTTGCTTCTGCTTCTGTAAATGCTTCTAGGGAAAATCTGGCTAATACGCCATCATAACCAGCCCAAAGGTTTTTATCTAATTCATCTCTACCAGCAATGACAATTAAAATATTGACTGGTAAAAAGCCATAATGCCCTTCTAATATATCTCGCAACCACTGATCTAAAAATTCACCTGTACACTCGTAGGTGTCAAAAAATAGCGCAATACTAATTTTTTCTGAGAGTTTATAAATATCTTGGACAAATAACGGTGTGAGAATTTTTAAAGGTTGCTGAACTAATTGCACTTCATCTTTATTATTGATTTTTTTCGCCACATAAGCTGTCCATTCTCCTGCTTGGTTTGCTAGTGCATCTTCATCGACAAAACTTAAAGGAACTCCAGCACCAGGAATATTACGAGCTAATTTCACGCCTGTTTTAATAGCAGTTTTTCCCAAGAATACAGAAAAATCTTTTGGTGCTTCTGGGTCTGTTTCTAATTCTTGGCGTTTTTGCCGAAATACTTTATAGCGTTCTGAAAATTGGGGCAGTTTATGACCTTTCTTTTCTAAATCTTCTGCTAAATGTCCCATCACTTCAGGAATGCTTTTTTTTGCATCATCAATATAAGCTGTAACTATTTTTGCTTCTTCGGCTATTTTGCGAAACTGCTTTAATAATGTACTTTTTCCGACTCCACCTTGTCCCCAAACGTTAAAAATACATCTTCTCTGGTCGTCTTCTGGAGATAAAGCCAGATTTTGCTGAAATTGGTTAATCTGGTCTTCTCGACCGACAAAGTTAGATGGTTGAGTGCGCTTGATTTTTTCCTGTAGGCTTTTGGGTTTGCTTGGGGAGTTCATGAGGAGAGGCTGTTATGGGTGCTAATAGCTACATAATAACAACGAAGTGTGGGTGTTTGATATCGGAATTTGACTAAATTTTTCCGATTTCTTTTGCATACAACACTATTGAGGGCGGGGCTACCACTATTGAGGGCGGAGAAACCCCGCCCCTACAGGATTTGTGATGAAATAGTGTACCTCACTGACATAAAAACCGCCATAACTGCTTAGGCAAAATCATTTACGTATCAAAGTCAATAATTGACAAGGATGAAAACTACTCATCAGCGTTAATCAGCGTTAATCAGCGTCCATCTGCGTTAAATATTCATCTCTCTTTTTTCTTGGGTAGTTAATTTTGACGGGGTATTTATTTGTTGTTTCGACCCTAAAGCTCGGAACTTCGA
>DATGXQ010000212.1:0-1529 GCA_035298905.1 Nostocaceae cyanobacterium
GATGGATTCACTGACAGCAATCGAACTAAAAAATACCGTTCAAAAAGAGTTAGGAATAGACCTTCCTATAATAAAATTTATTGGGGGAACAAATATATTCGCTTTAGCCACAGAGTTGAGTCAGCAGTTAGGTTCAACGGAGGGTAATCAAGAAATTGAGTTGCTAATTGAGGATAAAGTCACTCACACAGGTACTCAAAACAGTGATTGGATTGAAGGAGAAATATGAATATATCTGAATTTTTACAAAAAATTGCTATTCAAGGTTGGAAGCTGTGGAATGAAAATGGACGATTGCGCTATCGAGCCCCCAATCATGCTGATAGTTCCTCAGTATTAGAGAAACTTAAAGCGCATAAAACAGAAATCCTTCAGTTACTACAAGAGCAACCGGAACTGTTAGAGGTTTATCCTCTTTCCCACGGACAGAAAGCGTTATGGTTAATATGGCAATTAGCACCAGAAAGTGCTGCATATAACTTAGCATTTAACTGTCGGATTAGCTCAGATGTAGATGTGGCTACTTTAAAAAAAGTTTTTCACACTTTGAGCGATCGCCATCCAATTTTACGTAGTACCTTTCCCAAACTGAGTGGAGAACCAATCCAACAAGTTCATCACCAACAAAAATTTGATTTTCAACAAATTCAAGCGGAAAACTGGGACGCACAACAGTTAAAACAACAAGTTATTACTGCTTATCAAGTCCCTTTCGACTTGGAAAATAACCCAGCAATTCGGGTGAGATTATTTACAGTTTCTGAAAAGGAACATATTTTATTAATAGTCTTACATCATTTGATTGGTGAAGGTTGGTCAATTGGGATTTTACTAGAAGAATTAAAGGTACTTTATCCAGCTTTAAAAACTGGTCAAGAAGCATCTCTCCCCCCCGTTGTTTATGGTCATGAAACCTTTGTTCAGTGGCAAAAAACCATGCTTGAAAGTTCCGAAGGGGAAAAATTATGGAACTATTGGCAACAACAACTAGCAGGAAATTTACCTGTTCTTGACTTACCCACAGATAAACCCAGACCACCCATCCAAACTTATAATGGCGCTTCCTACGCGCTGAATATTTCTGAAAATTTAACTCAACAATTAAAAGCACTAGCTCAATCTCAAGGCACGACCCTTTACACTGTTTTATTAGCAGCTTTTCAAGTTTTATTACATCGCTACACAAGTCAAGAAGATATTTTAGTAGGTTCTCCCACTGCTAGTAGACATCGGCCAGAATTTACCCAAATCATCGGTTACTTAGTTAATCCTGTAGTCATGCGGGCAAACTTATCAGGAAATCCCAGTTTTAAGGAATTTCTCAATCAAGTTCGCAGTACAGTGTTAGCCGCAATAGAGCATCAAGATTATCCCTTTCCCCTGATTGTAGAACGACTACAACCCCAGCGTGACCTAAGTCGTTCACCAATTTTTCAAGCTTGTTTTGTGCTGCAAAAACTCCAACAAACTCCCGATGTTTTAAAATTGTACTCTCATCAAGTAGGCCGTGCCATTGAATGGGGGGGATT
>DATGXQ010000213.1:0-17792 GCA_035298905.1 Nostocaceae cyanobacterium
TGTTCACGAAGTGTTAAATATTCTGACAGAAAAACCCGAACCTATTTTATTAGCCCAGCTTTTTGCCCAGCTTACTTCTTTAGGGCGTATTCATCCCGTTTCTTGTGCTGTTCAAACCTCGTAGTTTGGCGAAGGTATTGATTTTGGTAAATAAATTTGTGATATTTCCGAGGAATATCATATGATGTAATGTTTTGGCCTTTTGGGAAATAAATTTGTTATACCCCAAAAAACTTGTAGATCAAATAACACTTTACCATTTTGGTAAATTAAATGCTCTCTAAAGAGTCCAGCATCTCTACTAAAGCATCCATCTCTTGCCAAAAAGCTCTACTACCCTGCTCCCACTCATCCCAAACTTCTCGCAGCGTCTTAACTTCCTCATTTTGCTGGTCTGCTGTTTTTCGCCGCACATAAAGCGGAATAGATAAACTGTAATCTTGCGTAGAGATTTCCTCTAAGGTAGCAACTTTAGCAAAACCAGGGTCATCAATATAACTTCGATAAGCACTCAAAATCCGGGTTTGATGTTCTGGTTTAAGAAAACTTTGCCCCTGGACACGGGCTACTTCATGGACTGCATCAATAAATAAAATCTTTCCTTGCCGTTCTGGAGGTTTACGACTACGGCAAATAATGATGCAAGCTTCCATCGGGGAATTGTAAAACAGATTTGCACCCAAACCTAAAACACATTCCACCAAATCAGACTTAACTAAATTTTCCCGCATTTGGGCTTCTTCTTTGCGGAACAGTACCCCGTGGGGAAAAAGAATCGCACAGCGTCCGGTTTTTGGGTCAAGACTCTTTAAAATGTGCTGAAAGAAAGTATAATCAGCCCGTCCTTGGGGTGGTGTCCCTAAAAAATTACGCTGCCAAGGGTCATTTTGAAAGGCTTCCCGCTTCCACTGTTTAATCGAGTAGGGAGGATTAGCCAACACTACATCAAAAGTCCGCAGTTGGTCATTTTCGGTAAAACCGGGACTTTCTAAGGTATCTCCGCGCAGAATTTGGTAATCATCGACACCATGTAAAACCAAGTTCATCCGGGCAATGGAAGCGGTCATCAGGTTGCGTTCTTGTCCGTAAAGCTTGATGGTGCGATGTTCTTCACCATTGCGTTTGACCTCACTTAAGGCAGAAATCAACATTCCTCCCGTACCGCAGGTAGGGTCATAAATACGATCGCCTGATTTGGGTTCAAGCATCTGCACCATTAAATGCACAACCGTCCGGTTAGTATAAAATTCTTGGGCTGTATGTCCACTGTCATCAGCAAATTGTTTAATTAAATATTCATAAGCGTTGCCTAGCTCATCTTCAGGAACATTAGCTAGGGACAACACCACAGTAGAAAAATGCTCTAACAGATTTTTGATAATATAATCAGGCAAGCGCTCTTTATTTGTCCAGGGAGTATCACCAAAAATCCCATCTAAGCGACCGGGGTTAGCGGTTTCTATTGCCCGCATGGCAGTTTGTACAGCTTTCCCGACGTTCTTGGCTACAGTACGCACATCTTTCCAGTGAGCACCATCAGGAATAATGAAGCGATCGTTAGCAGTGTCACGGGCATAATTAATATCACCAGTATCAGCTAAAGCTTGAGCAAAATCCTCATCCCAAACATCAGACAGCCGTTTGTAGAACAATAAAGGAAAAACATATTGCTTATAGTCACCAGCATCAACTAACCCCCGGAGGATGGTAGCTGCTCCCCAGAGATAACTTTCTAGGGCTTGTTGTGTAATTTGTGTTGTCAATCTAACCATCCCCCTTCTAGCATCACTTGGTGCAGCCGTTCCTCCGCTTCTCGACATTGTACCAAAGCATCTTTAAAGGATGCGATGGCTTCTGCTAGGGGGGGAATATCAGCACCTATCGGGGGTAAAACATAACGGGAAATATTCAGTGTCCAGCCTTCTTTCTCTATTTCCTCCAAAGAAACAACGCGCGATCGATCCTCTACATCGGTAAAATTTTGATACCATTGTAAAATCTCTGCGTTGTGTTCTGGTTCTAAAAAGTTTTGAGCGCGTCCTTTGCGAAATAGCGTCGAAGCATCAATAATTAATACTCTACCTGCTCTTGCTTGAGCTTTCTGCTGACGTAATATGAGTATACAAGCGGCCAACCCAGTACCATAAAACAAATTTGGTGCTAGTCCAATCACCGCCTCAATCATATCCATTTCTAACAAAGTGCGGCGAATTTGTCCTTCTACCCCTCCCCGAAATAAAGCACCTTGGGGTAATACTACAGCCATGCGTCCATGAGGTTTAGCCATTGACTTAACCATGTGCTGTACCCAGGCAAAATCACCACTACTATCTGTCGGTAAACCAGCAAAAGCCCGTCCCCAAGGGTCAGCTTCCCAAACTTCCCTTCCCCATCTTTCTAGGGAAAAGGGAGGATTAGCAATTACCACATCAAAATCTTTTAAACTGCTAGTATTAGCATTAGTGAATAAAGGTATACGCAAAGTATCACCCCGTTCAATCACAAAATCCTCTACCCCGTGTAGCAGTAAATTCATTCTAGCTGTAGAAGCGGTAGTCAGGTTTTTTTCTTGCCCGTATAACCTGCCAAAAAAAGTACGTGGATCTCCTCCATGCGATCGTACATGATCCACCGCAGCCAGCAACATTCCCCCCGTACCACAAGCCGGATCATAGACAGTTTCACCCTCTTTCGGGTCTAGCATCTGGATCATCAGCCGTACCACACTACGCGGTGTATAAAATTCCCCGGCTTTATTTTTAGTAGTATCAGCAAACTTTTTAATCAGGTATTCGTAAGCATCCCCCATCACATCGCTATCTACACGCTTATTACTAAGGTTGAGAGCTGAAAAATGTTCAATTAAATCTTTGAGTAGTTCATCGGGTAGCCGTTCTTTATTTGTCCATTGAGCATCCCCAAACACACCAGATAAATGTTTAGAATTAGCTTGTTCAATGTTCCGCATCGCATCTTGGAGAGCAGAACCCACATTGCTAGATACCTCACGTACATCCCGCCAATGACTATCTTTAGGTATCTGGAAACGGTGTTCATCAGGGAAATCATCACCATATTCCGCAATCATGCCTTGATATTCTTCATCCCAGACATCACAAATGCGTTTAAAGAACAGCAATGGTAAAATATAACTTTTCCAGTCTGTTCTATCTACAGGACTTCCACGCAGAATATTAGCCGCTTCCCATAAATAGGATGACAACTCAGTCAAGGTAATGGAAGTTTCAAACAATTTTCCCTGAATCATTTTGTTCTGTCCTGAAATAAGCAGGAATTTCTACGGTTGATATGATTAAGATAACCTGCAATCAAGGTGTTTAATTATGAGATTATCTGTAAATTATTTATTTAATCTACACTAAATGAATAATTTCCTGTTAAGAAAGTAAGTTTATTAATAGTAACTATATTTAAGAATTAAAGCTGTTAGACAATAAATCATTATGATATAACTTTTAGAATACTGTGAGAGTAAATGGGCAAGAATAGCATAAATGATGCTATTGCGAATTTAGCTTTAACAGCATTTTAATTTTATTAAAAATCTCTGAAGATGATGACTCATTTAGAAGATTTAAGACTAGACGAAATTATTACTGAAGTGGTGGATGAGAATGGTTTTGTGCAAGAAGTAACTTTGCGACAAGCTTTAGCACTATCTTATCAAAAAGAATTATCCAAAGACAAAGCTCTTGGTATTACACGCAACTGTACACATTTGATATTTACATTATTACCTGATCAACCTCAAACTCCAGATTTTTCTCGCTTGGCTAATGCTATTAGTAGAATAGCTGTTTTTGATTTTGCCCCAGATAATCAAGCTCAAGCTATTTGGATGCGTTGTGTTCAATTATATTGGCAGGCTAAATCCATGTTACTACCTAACAAGATATTCAAACTAATTCCAGATCCTACAGAAATAGGAGGTTCAGTTCAAAAAATGTTACCAGCCCAAGCACTGAAAAATCTGAAACTAGACACTGATGTTGATAAAGCTCTTTATGAATTGCTCAAAGCAGGAGATTCGGAAATTATTTCTTGGGCTGAAACTAAAGGTATTAATTACCCATTTAGTAACTTTGAAGAACTATTTATTCATATACTTAAACTCGGATTTATTAGAGGTATACAGGAAGATTTATTAAGAATAAAACCATTATGGACTAATCAAAGAGACCAAAAACAACACTATCGCGGATGGCTAAAATTCCTTAACGATCATGATCTAGGTGAAGAAGTTGAAAAAAAATATAGTCAGCTACTCATGGATATGGAGTGGGAAGGCTATATACTACTAGCACTGAAAAATAAAAAGACAGATAAAAAGTTGAAAAAACTTTGGCGATTATACTTAAAAGCATATAGAGCATTAATTGAAGTATTTGATACTCAGGCTTACTGGATTAATAGTATACCTTACAAAACTAAGAAGACAAACCAAAGACTACCAATTAAAGCAAGCGTGACCGAAGACGGTTTTTTTGAATGGCATTGGCGGTAGTAAATAATTAAAGGTTTTTTCTTCTGTACTTAATATTTTGTAACTAAATTAGACAAAAAATCTACTTTTGACCCAACTCTGGTATTTAAATATCAGAGTTATTTTTTTCACTAACTCCAATAGGAATTACGGTTATGGCGAGAAATTAAACCAAATTATAAATAGGAGATTTTTGGAGATTTGTATCCTTTAATAATAACATTTTTTACATAGAAAACGCTTAACTTTGTGCATATCCAGTTGGAAGTGGATATGCACAAAACTAACCATAATATCGAGGTTGAAGCCATGAAGATTAAAAGAGTTGTAGGTTATGCTAGAGTCTCATCTCGTGAACAAGCTGATGATTCTCAAGCCTTAGAACAGCAAATAGCAAGGTTAAAAGCCGCAGGTGCCACAGATATATTTCAAGATATTCAATCCGGGAGTAGAGATGACCGACCTGCTCTTAAAAAATTGATGAATTTAGTCCATAAGAAAGAAGTTGATGAAGTAATTATTACTCGCATAGATAGATTAGCAAGGTCACTACCTAAACTGCGAGAGTGTATATATGATTATCAACAAGCAGAAGTAAATTTGAAAATCTTAGATCAACAAATAGATTTAAATACTTCTCAAGGAAAGTTAATGGTCAATATTTTAGGCTCTTTAGCAGAATGGGAAACAGACCTGTTATCAGAACGTGTTAGACATGGTAAAGAATACCGTAGAACTAAAAAAGTAGCTAGTGAATCTTATCCTTGGGGTTATACAGTAGTTAATGATAGATATCAATTAGATCGCCGTTTATTTCTATGTCTTCTGTCAGATAGACCAGCAAATTATATAGAACTTTATAATGAAGATGATTTAACTAAAATTCCTGGCTTAACTATCAAAGAAATAGCCAGAGATTGTATTGATATTTTTCTAGAAAAGAAAGGAGTTACACGTGGTTTAAAAGCTATATTCAAAAAATATGGAATTAGCAAAATAAGATTTAATAGAAACAGTAGAGATAGTATATTTCATTGGACAAGTACTGCCTTTAATCGCTGGTTGACTAATCCTGTATTATGTGGACATACTGCCTATTTTCAACGCATTACTATTGGTAAAGGCAAAAGAAAAAGGAATAAGCCAGAAGACTGGTTGATAATTCATGATACTCATCCAGAAGATAGGCTCATCACTGATGAAGAACTAGCAGAAATTAAACAAATTCTCCAATTTAACTCTAAAACAGGAAATTTCAGCTTTAATCAAGATTTAGATAATCCTATTTCTTATCGACCATTTGCTTATCAAACAGGATTAGTTTTTTGTGCTGAATGTGGTTCAAAATGTATTACTAAAAGTGCTAAACATAAAGGAGGAATTCACTACTACTTTGCCTGTAGATATGCAGACATGGGCTGCTCAAATAAGAAATCTACTCGCAAACAAAATATTGAAGATGCTCTCATCAATGCTTTAATAAAACGTTCCCATATTTTAGCTAATAATTCAGATAAAATGCCTACTATAAATCAGGAAAAATCAGAGATTCTAAAAGTTCTGGAATCTCGTTTAGAGGCTTTGGATCAAATTCCTGGTTTTGATCCAGATATAGACAAAATCAAGAATAAAGTTCGCCAACAAATCGCAGAAGAAATTAATCCTTTCATCTCAGATAAAATAGCACATAAAACTACAGAGGAGATTATTCGTGCCGGAAACAATTTAGCTATATGGTACACACTAACACCTGATGATAAAGTAAAAGTTTATCATCAAATTGTCCAGAAAATACTTATCTATAATGGGCAAATTGAAGCAATCATTTTGAAAATCTAGAAATAAGTAGGAGAATCTATGAACACTGAAGAACAATTTTTATTAAATAAACTTCGTTGTGAATTAGCAATGCAACAAGCTTTACAATCATGGCATCCAAAACCACGTGTTTTTGGGATAGAATGTCCAAGATGTAAGTCTGACATCATTGGTAAACATGGAACTATAAAAGGTGTACAAAAATACATATGCAAGAGTTGTCACAGAACCTTCATAGAACGAGCAAAACTTGTTTGTGATTGTTTAATTCCTGGTCAACAATTAAAATGCCAGAGATGTCCGCAATTCAAGGAGTTTTTGGAAATTGTCAAAGAGAGGATGGCTAACGGTAGCGAATGAAACCACATTAAGTGTAACTAGCACCGCTTGACAGAAATAACTTTTCAGTTGAACAAGGTTCAAATCCTTTTTCAATAAACATTCTCATCTCCTACCTCTAGTGCCACGGCCTTCTGCCTTTTTGCGCCAAAGTATAATCAAGGTGGTTAAAACCACAATAAATGCAACAGTGGCTGTAACCAATATCTAGAGGCAGTTTAAGATAATAAAGCGCAAAACTTTCCAGAAAAAGGAGGAATTAAATCAGACATCCGCTCAAATAACGCAATTTAACCTAGACAATTTTCGTCTAATTAAATTAGGTATAAAATTTTTAGTCAGTACAATTTACTTGTTTAGCAAACTATCACGATATTTTAAACTAAGCCACCTTGTTGCCAAGGCAGCTTAGTTGAAGAAGGGTATATGCCATTACCTTGGCAAACTACTTACTCCAGCTTTCTCCTGTTCAGATGCCAACCAACGTTCATAAGCATTCTTATCACCACCAAAAGAATCAAGTGATACTTGTCGTTCTGGCATAGGTTGAAGTGGTGCATTGATAGGCGAGTATTTGCAGTAGCAAATGACAATCATATCGAAACCCATACCTACTGGAAGATCAGGTGTATAAGTTTCTATGCGAGTTACTTCCCAATCACTCAGGCGATAGTGGGTTTTAGCTGCTGGATACTGTGGATCAGCAAATTGTTCAACTCGAATAAATTCCGGTGGACGATATCCTGGTTCAGGTAGCTGCTTATCTGAACAATCGTAATGTTCAGCTAGAGTTTTAGTGAGAGAGCCAGTGTGGGCATATTTTCTCTCTTGCCAGCCTGGTTGACCTTTCTCAGCACGAAAAATAATCCACTTACGCATCATCTTTTTCCTCATCGGTATCGTAATATGACGCTGGAAATTCGGTTTTGCCATCAAACACGCAATCAACTGGCAGAATATCGTTGTCTGTTTCTTCTATATCAACCAGTTGCCAGCCGTATTTTGTAGCCATATCCTCGCAACAGTCCTCATCAGCCGCCGCATGACGAGACTTATCTGAGTTCTCATCGTATCTGGGTTTTGGCATTATTAATATTGCTCCTTTGTTGTCTGCTCAACATGGGAGAAGTCGTCTTGGTGCAGTGCCGCAATCACTGTACTAAGGCGCATCCCTTATGATAACTTCAGCCAGCTTTGCTGAATTGAACTGTGCAATAGTTGCTGGAAGCTAGAAGTGTGGAAATGGAACCTAAAAGCAAATTGAGTAGAAATCTTCCGAACTTAATTCCATTCTTGCGTCATTTTAACTACAAGGTGAATCACCTGTCAACACTTTAATTACTATGATTCTTTTGCAGAAAATGAGATGAGTTGACTAAAAAAGCTAATAATTTAGACATAGTGTTTTGACCCTAACTATGCCATCCAAACAACCACAAATGACTATTCGTTTACCGGAGGAAGAGTATGAGTATTTACAGGAATGGGCATCTAGGGAGTTTCTCACAGTATCCCAGATGGCAAAAGTAATTCTCAGAAGAGCGATCGCCCAAGATAAAAAACGCCAAGATTCAACTCAAGAATAACCACAAGTCATACAGTTACAAAAATACGTATGCAGTTGCTAAAAGTAACTTTGACCCGACTTTAGGCAAAAAAATCCGATGTAATTTCAGGTTCTACTGTTACCTTTAGACTGCTAACTCAGGAAGCAATAGAACCAAATAACATCACTTACTCAGTTACAAATCTGGTACTTGTAAATCACGTTTATTACCAGCATAATGTTTATATATAACTTCTGGAGAGTTTCCAACCCACTTAGCGACGTCTTTAGCATCAATATCGGCTTCAAGACATAGTGTAATAAAAGTATGCCTACATTGATAAGGTTTACGGTACTCGCTAACAAATCCTTGCTTGACTAACTGTGTGACTATGCCATCAATTTGCCTACCATGACGATTTTTATAACCTCTCCAAGCATGATAGAGAAAATCACCAAAATCAATATACCCACCTTTTTTACTCTTAAAAATCAAATCTTCTAGATCCAAATTTTCAGGCTTGATAGAGTTTAAAATTTCCTTCAATTGATTATTAATGGGAAAACGCCTTTGGCTTTGTGTTTTTAAACCATTCTTGAGAGCTAGACCCGTGCTGCTGATCGTGATTGCTTGCTCAAAGGTAATGAATTTCTCACCAATGTGTTTCCATTGCAAAGCAATTGCTTCAGATGGTCTGCAACCTGTAAAAAACAGGAATTTTACCAAAGGAGTATAATAGCTGTACAGCTTACTCTCTTCAAAAGCAGCAATAATTTTATCTCTTTCTTCTCTCGTAAATGGATTAATATCATTGTCCTCTGATTCTGACTTAGGAATTTGTATTTCCTGTGCCATTCCTTGGAAGGGATTGGTTTCAATCAGCTTGCTTTTCAATGCCCAATCACAACAGGCATGAATATTAGTCAGTGTACGTTTAGCAGCATTAGGAGTCAAGTTAGCTACGAGATGATCACGAATTGCGATCGCATCCTCTAGGTTTTTGGTTGGTAAGTTAGCAATGTGGTTGCGGTATTTTCGGTAGTCAATGGCATAAGTAGATTGACTCACTTGAGGTTTTTTAAATTCTGTGTAACGTTCCCACAATTCACCTAAGTCATGTTTTGGAGTAGTTGATGGGGTAATTGGGGTAACAGTTGTGAGAGAAGTAGCAGGTTTGTATTTAGCTAAACTGGCATCAAATTCACCATAATCAATATCTCGTTGGATTTTGTCGGCTAAAACAGATGCCCTTTGTCTGCCGAGTGGTGTATCGTCATGACCAGTAGAGAGATAAAAACGCTTGGTTCTAATTTCACCTGTTGGGGTAACTATAGGGTGAGAGAAAACTAGCTGAAGCCTACCATTAGAGTTTTTAACCTGTACCGATCCTTTGGCAGCTTTACCTTGGGAATTTTGAGAATACATAGTTTTTGTATTGGGGTAAAATACCTTTACTTTACATTTTTACCCCAAATTTACCCCAATAGTTCCCCTAAACTACCCCAAATTTACCCCAAAAATTTAGGACGAGTATCGCACCCGTCCCTAATCTTACCGCTAGAAGGCTTGAATTGCCTTGCTATTAGCTATCTTTTCTAAAGGCGACACCCGGATTTGAACCGGGGAATGGAGGTTTTGCAGACCTCTGCCTTACCGCTTGGCTATGTCGCCGGATTTACATTTACCTATATTACCAATATTTTAGCGTAAAAGCATCCCCTGTGGAACAATTTTTTAAATTAATTTGTTTAAATGGTCGCAAACCCTTACTGTATAAGCATTTCCTTGGATGATGACAGGCGGGTGGCCTGTCTGATGATGACTCAATTTTCGGGGCTGAGTTTCACTTCTTCGGCAAAACTTCCCCAGCGCACAAAGTAAAATGGCCCAGCGACGGAACCCCAAACGTGTTCGTCGGTGTCTGGGTTTCTGCCTCTGTCGCGGCTGATGAATTTTTCTGCGTCTATCTCAAATTCGCTGTCTAGGTAGGTTCTTTGACCTTTACGGACTACTATACAGCCTTTGCCTGGTTCTACTTTGCCTTTGAAGCCGTTACCTGTCCACTCTACTATCATGTTACATCCAGGTAACTTTTCTAGGCGATCGCTCTTTAAATTCGCCAATTTTGTCAAGTTACGGGAAGCACCATAAAATTCTTTTTCGTCTTTGACTATGTAGTTTTCAATCTGAATATTTTCCCCCGCGTTGATTAGTTTTAATACTCGCACTCGATAGGGGTCATTGAGGTCATAATCATAGGCTTGTTCTACATACAAACTCACCCCTGATAGTAATGAATAAGGTAAGGGACGCATACAGACGCGAATATGAGCAAAAAAGGGCGGATTTTCAAATGCTTGTGCTTGGTTGCTAAAATCAGCTGCCATCAAACGGGCTAAGGTGGCTATATCTGTAGAATGGGTCATTAGAACTTATTAACTAATTTTTGAATACAGATTTAAAGTAATTCTGACCATTCCCGTCTAAATTACTTCACAAAACCTAATTTTAAACTAATGGGGCGATCGCTAACCAAAACGGCCAGTTACATAATCACGGGTGCGATCGTCTATGGGATGACGAAAGATTTGACCAGTTTCGCCAAATTCTACCATTTGCCCGATGCGACTTTCATCTGTACTAAAGAAAGCTGTGAAATCAGATACACGAGTGGCTTGCTGCATGTTGTGGGTGACAATAGCAATAGTCAAATCACTCCGCAAACTATGAATTAATTCCTCAACTTTCATCGTGGCTATGGGGTCAAGGGCTGAACAAGGTTCATCCATCAGCAGCACTTTTGGCTTCACGGCTAAAGCACGGGCTATACACAGACGTTGTTGTTGTCCTCCAGAAAGTCCTAAAGCGGAGGTTTTCAGTTTGTCTTTGACTTCATCCCACAAGGCTGCACCCCTTAAAGCAGATTCCACGATGGCATCTAATTCTACTTTTGGACATCTACCTGCTATTCTCACACCATAGGCTACATTTTCATAAATACTCATAGGAAAAGGATTTGGCTTTTGAAATACCATGCCAATTTCTCGGCGTAACCGATTAGTATTAATTTTGGGATCATAAATATTTTGCCCAAAAAATTCTACTCGTCCTTCAACTTTTACTTTTCCTTCTAATTCACTAATCCGATTGAGAGTTTTAATAAAAGTAGATTTTCCACAACCACTAGGGCCAATAATGGCAGTAACATGGTTTTTATATATATCTAAGGATATGCCCTCAATAGCTTTAGTATTGCCATAGTAAAAGGTAAGGTTTTTAACTTGAATAGCTGGGATAAGTTGATTCATATTTGCCTGAGTGGGAAACAAATCTGATTATTTAATTCTGCTTTTGTTAGTTACTAAGCGAGAAAGGAGACTAAAACATAAAACTAAGCTGAGAAGAATAATGGAAGTAGTCCAAACCAATTGATTTTTTGCTGGTTCAGGGTCGTTGTAGAGATTAAAAATTAAAACTGGTAAGGATGCTGTGGGTTCGACGAAACCCGGTAGCCAAACTTTCAACCAACCTATTAAGGGATTTTCATCTACAGGAAGTTGAGGACATTGGCCTTGTGTCAAACATTGACTAAATGCTTCAGTATTGAATAAACTTGATGACCAATCGAAACTAAACAAAGCTGTAAAAACTAGAGGTGCTGTTTCACCAGCAGCGCGGGCTATAGCTAATAATATACCAGTGGCAATTCCCGGTAATGCAGAACTGACAACTACACGAAAGGTAGTTTGCAACCGAGTTCCCCCTAAAGCAGCTGAAGCGAGACGCTGGGGAGTAGGAATTAGTTTTAAGGCTTCTTCGGTGGTTAAGATAATTACTGGTAGCATAATTACAGCTAAGGCAAATCCACCAGCGATCGCTGTAAATCCCTTAGTTGTTAATACAATGATACCATAGGCAAACATCCCGACGACAATTGAAGGTACTCCAGTGAGGATGGAAGTAATAAATCTGACAAATTGGGCAATGGGGTTAGTTTTACCAAATTCTGCTAAAAATATTCCTGTCATTAGTCCTACAGGAACACTGATTAAAGCCCCAAGACCTACCATTAATATAGTACCAATAATCGCATTAGCAAACCCATTTTCAATTACTGGTTTGACTAACATTTCTAGCTGAAAATCTTTGAGTCCTTTAACCATAATTTCCCATAAAATTGATAGTAAGGGAATTAGGGCTAATGCGGTTAAGCCAAAGACAAGGCCATTCATGGTATATGTAAATATTTGCCTTGGCCGTGATAAGGGTTGGAGTAATTCTCCTGTTGGAGATTCATCTATTTCTTGAATATTTAGATGCTCGGTCATATCGCAGAGTATAGTTAGTAAGAAGTGCTGATGTGAATTATTGTCTAAATTTTGAATTTTGAATTTATTTATGTCTATTTCCTACAAATTGGATTACTAAAACAGCAAGAATGTTTACTAGTAGAGTTAAACCAAACAGAATTAAACCTAAATAGCTTAAAGAACCTATGTGTAATCCTTGTTCAGCTTCAGCAAATTCATTAGCTAAAACAGAGGGAATTGTATAAGCTGGTTCTAATAATGATACTTTGATTTGGGCAAAGTTACCGATAACCATAGTAACAGCCATTGTTTCCCCTAAAGCTCTACCTAGTGCCAACATACTTGCGCTGACTATACCGGAAAATCCACTTGGTAGTAAAACGCGAAAAATTGTTTCCCAACGAGTACCACCTAAAGCCATTGAGGCACTACGTAATTCTTGGGGAATTGCTAACATGACATCACGGGAAATGGCGGCAATTGTTGGTAAAATCATGATTGAAAGAATTATTCCCGCCGTTAACATATTTGTACCAACGGGATCTAGTGTGTCAAATAGGGGAATAAACTTCAAATGATGGGCTATCCACTTTTGCAACGGTTCTAAGACTGGTATCAAGACAAAAATTCCCCATAAGCCGATAATTACACTAGGAATAGCTGCAATTAATTCTACAACAAATGCTATAGTATTTTTCACGGAGATCGGTAGAAAATTTTCACTTGTGACTAGAGCTACTGATAAGCCTACTGGAATAGCAAATATAATAGCGATCGCACTACTCACCAAAGTGCCATAAATATAAGGTAATGCCCCAAAAACTCCATTCCCAGTATCCCATTCTTGACTCCAGAGAAATCCTAAACCAAATTTCTCAATGGCTGGTTGAGCTTCCCTGAAAATTATTAAACTCATTAGAAGTAGTATTATTACTGTAAAAGCAGAAAAGATAAACACCAAATTTGTGAAAATTTTGTCTAACCAAAAATTGCTGCCATTAGTAGCCAATAAATCAACATTTTCACGATGAAAATTTAAGGAATCTGGCGAGTTATTATCAGATGGACTAGATGTATTTGCCATAAAAAATCAATAAACCTAAACAATCAAAAATATATAGTAATCCGGTTTGATTTCTGAATTTATTTGTGTGGGTAGGGAACTCTTAACAGGGAACAGGAAAGAAGGGTTTAAGTATGTACTGATACCATTTCACTAAATTAAAGATACAAATCTTCTGCTTCTCTTTTTCTCCCCTCTCCCCTCCCCGCGTCTCCCCTCTGTCTATTTGTATCAACCTTAAAGTAAAATGGTATGAGTCTTGTTCAATAATCAAATAGGAGTCCTATAGATTAGTTTTGTATTACTACTGCTGTGCTAAAAGAAATATTTAGCTAAAAAGATTCAAAAGCTTATTAAATCAACTTTCTTTCCCAATTCTCCAGAATATAGCAACAGCTTCAAACTCTGAAGCCCAAATCACATCTAACTTTTTTAATTTTTAATTTTTAATTTTTAATTAGTGTCACCTCCTGCCTTCTTGTATTAGTAGAGTGAGCAAATCTCACCCCACTTAAACAAAATATGCAGATACAGCGTTTCTATTTTTGATGCAATACTATCAAGGGCGGGGAAACCCCGCCCCTACATGATTTGCAATGAAGTACTGTACCTCACTGACATAAAAACTGCTGTATTTATAATTACTTAACAGTACTATTGACTGTTTTTAAAACGCGACTGACGACATCAGCAGGAATTCTGGTATAGTTAAGGTCATCATTAAATTGCTGACCATCTTGTAGTACCCAATTAACCCATTTCTTAATTGCATCAGCTTTAGCAGGAGTAGGATATTGTTTGTTAATCATGATCCAAGTTAAACCAACAATAGGATAACCTTGGCCTGGATCTCCTACAAACACACGGTAACTGTTGGGAAAAGTAACTGTTGATAATGCTGTATTGGCACTTTGTAGAGAAGGAGCTACAAATTCTCCTCTTTTATTCTGAATTTGTGCTGATTTGATTTTGTTAGATACTGCATAAGAATATTCGACATAACCAACAGAACCAGGCGTGCGAGCAACTAAAGCAGCTACCCCAGCATTACCCCTACCTTTGAGCGCGTTGGGTAAAGTCCATTTAGGAGCGGTGTTAGCTCCAATTCTCCCTTTAAAATAGGCACTGATAGCACTAAGGTGATTAGTAAAAATAAAGGTTGTACCGCTACCATCAGCACGAACTACAAATTTAATTGGTTGATTTGGTAAATTTACACCAGGGTTATCAGCTTTGATTTTCGGATCATTCCAATTAGTGATTTGACCAGAAAAAATGGCTGGTAATGTAGCACGAGATAATCTGAGGTTATTAACACCAGGAATATTGTAAACAACAGATACAGCACCACCAGCCGTAGGTACTAAAATTACACCATTTTTGACTTTAGCTATCTCTGCATCTGTCATAGCAGCATCACTACCACCAAAGTCAACGGTTCCAGCAATGACCTGACGAATACCGCCACCACTACCAATCGCTTGATAGTTAATCTTCAATTCAGGATGTTTTTTCTTGACTTCACGAGCATATCTTTCGTAAAGTGGGGCGGGAAATGTCGCTCCTGCACCATTGAGAGTTTGAGTTTGAGCTGTTGCTGTAAAAAGTGGAGCAAATGCAACTGCTGCTGTTACCACTGAAGTAGTAACTACACGGTTAAAAATAGTGGTTGAGAAAGTCATATTACCTCGTATTTAAGGAATTTTTTTTAACGGAATCATAGTCTTAGATCAGGGTGATTCTTTATGGTTAAAGGTAGTTTAACGAAATAGAAATAAAATATTAATTTATGTTTAAGATTTAGGTATAACTGCCAGTCTAATAAATTAGAATGCGGGTATACAGAAAGCAAAATAATTTCACTTACTTCATTAGTTTTTAAGCTTTTTAAACTAGAGTGTTATGTCCACATTTTGGATGATAAATGAGTTTTGATTTCAAGTAAGTATTTTGTCAGAATTCAGGAGTCAGGAGTCAGGAGTCAGGAGCGGAGCCTCCGGTCAGAATGCTGATCCAATCAGGAATAGATAGTAGTAATATTTCTTGAGAATCATTCAGCTTGACTGTAAAAGTCTCTTGAATGCTGAATGCTGGATTCTGGATTCTGAATACTTACAGTATTTTGTCAGAATAAAATATAAAAGATTTAAGAATTAGAATACAAAAAATAAAGATAATTTAAGATTCAATCTGATTTTTGCTGAAGATAACTGCTATATATTTCTTATTTAAAATAATTCTATTTACTAAATATTACATTCTGAATTATAGCGTTTTTCGTGTGGATGCAATAAACTTGAGGGCGGGGAAACCCCGCCCCTACATGGTTGGCGATAAAATACTGTACCTCACTAATATGAAAAACGCTGTAAAAAAAATAATGAGTTTATTGAGTATTTTTGATTTTCTCAATTGGAACATCAAGTAGGTAAATTAATAAAATATTGAAATACAGCAGGGAACAGGGAACTCTTAACAGGAAGGGTGAAAGTTTTTTAGCATAAAGCTTTGTTCCAAAAAGTTGTACCTTATTTACCTGAAATTTGCTGTATTTTGCGAAGTTTGACATGAATACATACTTGAATAAGAAATATACAAATCTAAATTTAATATCTATAATTTCTTATCTAGAATATAGAGAATATAATTTAAAGAGTGAGATATCATCCAAGAAAGCTTAAGAATAACAAATAAGTACCCAAGCAAAATTAATTGCACATATTAACTGAAAACAGAAATGTCTGTATTTCTTACCTGTTCCCTGTTAAGAGTTCCCTGTTCCCTCTCCTAACTATGAAATTTATTTTGCACGACTACTTAAATGATTGAATCTTTGTTAATAAAATTTACTCTCTCTTGTCTGCCAAGAGTCATGGAATTTCCATCGGTAATTATTGATACAATTGAACAGAAAACAATTAGTGAAGATAAAACCTAAGTTTGTTTTTCTTCCAGGCTAATAATTTGGTAATCTAGAGGACTATTGAAGAGCGATCGCTATGGGGGTGCTGTGACTCAATCATCCTTGGAGAACTGCTGTATCGAGCAAGCTTCGGCAACATACGCACCATCGCATAGCAAGCGTTTCCCTGCGGGACGCTACGCATTCGCCATCGCTTCCAGGCTTTCTCATAGGCGGTGGTATTTACGGGCAGTAAGCACTAAATAAATTGGTTGAATGTTAAAGTTATGGCGCTGATAGTTCAGAAATACGGTGGTACATCTGTTGGTTCTGTTGAACGCATCCAAGCTGTTGCTCAAAGAGTATATCACACAGTCAAAGCTGGAAACTCTCTGGTAGTAGTAGTATCAGCAATGGGTAAAACTACTGATGGATTAGTGAAACTAGCCAATGGAGTTTCTAAAAACCCTAACCGCCGAGAAATGGACATGCTGCTGTCTACTGGGGAGCAAGTGACGATCGCTTTACTCAGTATGGCATTGCAAGAAATTGGACAACCAGCCATTTCCCTTACTGGCGCACAGGTAGGAATTGTTACCGAAGCTGCCCACACCCGCGCCCGGATTTTGCACATCGAAACCGATCGCCTACTCCGCAATTTACGTGAAGGTAAAGTTGTGGTAGTAGCGGGTTTTCAAGGTATTAGCAGCACAGAAGAATTAGAAATCACCACCTTGGGACGGGGCGGTTCTGACACTTCCGCCGTAGCTTTAGCCGCCGCCTTACGAGCAGATTTTTGTGAAATTTATACCGATGTACCTGGAATTTTAACGACTGACCCCCGCCTAGTTCCCGAAGCGCAGTTAATGAGGGAAATTACCAGCGATGAAATGCTAGAATTAGCCAGTCTAGGGGCAAAAGTATTACATCCCCGTGCGGTAGAAATTGCAAGAAATTACGGTGTACCTTTGGTAGTGCGTTCTAGCTGGACTGATGATCCAGGGACTTGGGTAACAACACCAGCTACCCCAGAACGGGAGTTAGTAAATTTAGAACTGGCTCGTCCTGTGGATGCGGTAGAGTTTGATACCGACCAAGCCAGAATAGCGTTATTGAGAGTACCCGATCGCCCTGGAGTAGCAGCCCGGTTATTTGGCGAGATTTCCCGGCAAAATGTGGATGTAGATTTAATTATTCAGTCCATCCACGAAGGTAATAGTAATGACATTGCTTTTACAGTAGCAACACCAATATTAAAACGGGCGGAAGCTGTAGCCTCTGCTATTGCCCCAGCTTTATGCCATCCATC
>DATGXQ010000214.1:0-20193 GCA_035298905.1 Nostocaceae cyanobacterium
TAGCACCTACATTGCTAGAAGTGGCACGCTATTGTCAATGTCAAGTAAGAATTGAATACCCATTATCCGTCAACAATTGGTTAAAAGGCAACTTAGACTATTTTCTCAAATCTAACTCAGAATTGCTAGTAGTTGAAGCTAAAAATGATGATTTAACACGAGGTTTTACACAATTGGCAGTAGAACTAATTGCCATTTCTGAAGTTGAAGAAGGTGATATTTTTTATGGGGCTGTAACAATTGGTGATGCTTGGCGTTTTGGTCGGTTAGAAAAAACAAAACAGCAGATTTTGCAGGATGTTTCTTTATACCGCATTACTGATGATTTAGAAAATTTAATGCAAATTTTAGTCGGAATTTTGGAATAAATTAATTTTTTAAAAGTAGAGGTTTTGTAATAGGAAATAGGAGTTAATCGGCTACAGTAAGAATTGTGCGATCGCCTGTGATGGGTGTTGTGCGGTCAGCTACGCCTTTGCATTTCACTATCGCACAACTGGTATAACCGCTTTTATAACTGTTCTATCTCAAACGAGATTTTTACAGTTTACCTATTGTTTGTCAAAAAATATTGTTAATGTTTTGTTCATGTCCATATTTGTAAAGAACTCCATCTTTAAACCTATGCCCTTCTTTTTCCCACCAGTTTTGAACAATTTTTTTCAATTCTCCTTCATTTTGATGAGTAATATCGAGCCTCATAGAGAAATCTATACCTGTAATAATTTTCAATTCCTCTAATACTGGCTTTTGCTGATTAGGTTCATCTAACAGTTCAATTATATTTGGTAGATGTAAGGGTCTACCTAAACGATAACAAATATAACTGTCATATTTATTTTGATGCTGTTTCCACCAATCTTGTAGATTATTGATTTGCACATCATCCTCAAAGTAAGTACCTGTGATATGTTCAAGCCTAAACAAAATATTGTTCACTACAGTGTAATCTTCATCTTCAATACAGGATATCAACTCAGGAATTATCTCTTTTATACCCAAATAAAAAATAGCATCTACAGCTTGTAAACGAACTTCATAATAATCATCATGTAAGGAAGATTGTAAAGCAGAGAACATCCCTGGTATTGCTATATATTGTAGTGATTGAACAGCATTAGTTCGAATTATTTTTGAATTTGAATAATCATCATCACAATGATAGTTAATCAAAGGAATAGCTGTAGGGGCAACCTGATAATTACCTAATTTTGCTAGGGCAATTATAATTCTAATCAATAAGTCTAATTGGCTCTCATCAAAGTTTTCTGTATTTATGTCAGGTTGTCCATGAATAATTTTTGACACTTCAGAATTGCTTAAAATTTCTTCTGATAGTTGGAGTAATTTTTTAACAGCTTGAGAGTTACCCAATTCACCTAGAGCGTCAATTACCAAATGCTTATTACAATTGCTTAGACTGTTTAGTAAAGGTTGCAAGGCTCTTTCATCTTTAGACCGTCCCAAACCTTTAATTGCAGTAATAGCTAGGTCAGTATTTTCTGCTTGTAACAAATCTATAAAAACAGGTACTATATTTTGGTCTCTAATGAGCAACAAAATTTCGCATAATCTCCAAGTTGCCCCTAAACCTGTTTCGATAGCCTTAACGATTGATGGAACTACTGGCATTCCTATAGAAATTAACTCAGCAACGGCTTGTTGAGCTTTCTCTTTGTTATATTCACCTGCGGCAGTATTTTCAATTAATTGATTTATGTGATCCATGGTTTCCTGCTCAACTATTATCTAAGGAGTTTATTGAACCTCTTTTTTTATATCCTCTTTGCGGACACGCCACCAATTTGAGAATTTTTTGTGTTGTTTTGGGGGAACTTCACCAGCTACTCCATTAGAGTTTTCTTTAAGATACTGCCAGTTCCAGCTATCGTCATTACTCCCACCCCAATTGTGGGGATGGATATGATGTGCCTGCCATCCATCCAGATTTAAATCTTTCCAACACATATTGTATTGCTTTGCCAGTTCTTTTTCAGCAGAAATTTCATCTATTCCTAAAGCATTTTTGATGGCGTTTATATTTTTGCGAACTTCATTTCTCCATTTTTCTGTACTAGGACTTACGCTCCTAGAATCTCTTTCACGAGATATTAATACATATTTACCTTGGGGTTTTGGCACAGTAGTTCCATTTTTGTGTTCATACTTAGCATTAACTGGATGAGGTGTTACAGGATCAGAAGGATAGCCATCCCATACGAAATCTTTAAAATCGCCTTCAATTGCTTCGTCTGATCTTTTAATAGCTTTATATCTATTATTATTTTTGGGAACTGGGATTGAACCTTTATCTTCTGTATCATTAGGCGCAATTATTACTTTAAAGTCTAACTTTCCATCCTGCTTATCTCTAGCAGCATCCTCAAATCTTACGGTTAGCTTAATACCTGCTCTTAGCCTCCTTGTATAATTTTGCTCAATTTGCCTAGCTTGGGTTTCTTTCTCTCGCCTGAGAGTTTCATAATCTTTATTCTCTCCTCTCGTTTGTTCTAATTCTGATACTGCTTGTCTCGCAAGAGTTCTGTGGTTTGCTGTTTCATCAAAAGTATTTTGCTGTGCAGGTTGATTTTGTTGTTGCGCTGGAGTTTGATTTGCGGTTTGAGTTGCAGGACTAGAAGGGTTCTGTTGTCCTGGTGCTGTTGTACGGTTAGGAGTTGGCTGTGATGGTGAAGTTTGACTTCCAACTGGTGTTGTCGCAGGACTAGAAGGACTCTGTGGTGCTGGCGTTGTTGTGCTGTTAGGAGTTGATTGTGATAGTGGTGCTTGGGTTCTAGCTGGAGTTGTCGCAGGACTAGAAGGACTCTGTGGTGCTGGTGCTGTTGTTGTGGGGACAGAAGCACTTGCTGGCGCTTGTGGAGTTGCAGAACTTGGAGGTTGTGATTGTGGTGCGGGTGCAGTTACAGGAGTTGCAGCACTTTGTTGTGGTGCTTGATTTTGTCCTTGATTTCCATTTAATAAAGTTCTAGCTTTGTCAGCAATCTTTTGTTCTAATTTGTCTAAGGCTCGGTTGATGGGGGCTTGAATGCGTTGAATGACTGCCTTGATGCGATCGCTTATTCCTCCTAAACCCAGTAATCTAGCGAAGAAGCTGATAACTACTGGTATAGTCCGCGCCATTGCTTGCTCGATGTAATTGGAGGCTGAATCAGTATCTCCCGCGACTATCTTACCAATAGAACTAAATATAGAATCTACTAAAGCTGCTATTTGTTGCATTCTTTCGATGAAGAACATCACCGTGTTATAAATTGCCTTAGCTGCTTCTATTAATCCTCCTACTGGATTGAACATAGTAATCAGCTTGGTGACAGCTGCTTTAATTACCGCGTTGATTAACCAATCTTTAATTCCTCCTAATATCGTTTCTTGGATATCGCCAACTTCTTGACAGATATCTTCCGAAGCTTCTGTTAATCCACCTGATGAAATTTTCTGGAGAAAATCATAACTCTGTTCTAATCTGTTGACATTCTCATCTCCTAGTCTTCTAGCTAATCTTGCCCGGAAATTGTTATAAGTTAGTCCCAATACTTGCAGTGCTACAGACAGTAAACCTTTAGCATCAAAGGTACTGGGCAATACCAAACCAGAACCGGATAAAGCACCAAATAGCCAACCCATTAAGCCATTTGTCAGGTGTGTACCAATGTTGTCTTGAAACTTGGTAAAACCATTGCGTATCGCTGTGACTAAATTGCTTAAAAAGCTTGCAGGGTTGTCAATAATTTTGCCTATTACATCCCCTGCTTTTCCCAACATTTCAATTACTTGACGACCTAATGCCCGTTCTACTAACCATTGTGTTGTACCTTCAAGGAATGAGCCTAAAGACCATCTTTGAATTTGTGGATTGGCAGAACTAATATTTAAAGGCTGGCGTTGAAGTAAATTTTCTGTGTCTAACTGTTTTGTTTGTACTGGTGTCTCTGGATTGTAATTCTCTATTTTTTGGTGTAATGGAGTTGATTCTTTGTTAGTTAAATCTTCGTTAATTTCTGGTAGTTGTTTAGCTGCTAATGTTTGTGAATCAGGAAATAAACGGACTTCTTTATTGAAATTTGTGGTTTTTGGTTTTGGTTTGGTTTGTACTTCCTGATTTAGCGTTTTAGCCCCTCCTTGTTGGACTACGTGAGTTAGTTCATGGGCTGTTAACTCATTTTGTCCAGGTGCTTTTCCTTCCCCATAGTAAATATCGCTACCATGAGTAAATGCCTGTGCGCCTAAATCCCGACTCATCTGCACGGCGGTATTATCTGTATGCACCCGCACTTGACTAAAGTCTGCACCAAAGCGGGGTTCCATGAAGCTTCGCACTTGATTCGGTAATGGATTTCCACCACCTTTACTGCTATTTAATCGGCTTTCTAAATTACTCTGAACCTGTATACGCCCATTCCTGGCGGCTGTTAATCGTATGACTGGGGTGACACGCTGTGCTAAGGGTTTGGTTTGTACTTGTTCCTCTGATTCCTTTTGTACCGCAGTATCAGGCATAGACATGACCTGAGAGGCCATTGCGTCTGCTTCTTGTTCGTATTTATCCCCTGGCTCTCCGACTGTTAATTTGGCTTGTATCGCTTGTTGCTGTAGTTCGGCTTGTCTGGTTTCTATCACCCTTTGTAGTATGTTATTTTTCTTCCACTCTTCTGTGGTGGGGGGATTAGCTATGTATGCGGGCTTTCCTATTACTTGGTCGTTTTGCTGTTGATAAGGGTTTGTCCAAGGTCTGGTTTGAATTGAAGGGCTGCTTTTCTGGGAAATAGTGTGATTACTGAAAGCCTGTTTTTGGACTCTGTAACGCGACATACACAGTTACTTTAAAAATACTATTAGTACGCTTATGAATAGGTTAACCTTTTAACCTCATTTGGCCAAGCATGTATGTAATTTTTAATAAATCGCCGTAAGGGTTTTTGTGAGGTGAAGGTGGCTGGTAATGGATATGATTAAAGTTAGGTGCGGGCTGTGGGGAATGGAGGGGAGTTGTTTCTGTTTGTCGATCGCCTACGATACACCAGTCTATCCCACTCCATATCAAACAATACCGACAAAACTCCAAGCGATCGCTCGAAATTCTCTCAAAAATAATACAATTGTTCTGCATTTTCCCCATATTAGCTATACTAATCATTACCAAAAGAATTTTCCCAAATTTAGGGTGAATAATTTTTGATCCCCCCTTATCAGCTGAGGCATACAGTCCTAAACTGTAGGTGAGAGTTGAAAGGCAGTCGGGAGAAATTTTGTGAAAAAAGTTTTAGCAATCATTCTCGGAGGCGGTGCAGGTACTCGCCTCTATCCCTTAACTAAACTCCGTGCAAAGCCAGCAGTACCCCTAGCAGGAAAGTATCGCCTGATAGATATTCCTGTTAGTAACTGTATAAATTCAGAAATCTTTAAAATCTACGTCCTGACACAATTCAACTCAGCTTCTCTCAACCGTCATATTGCCCGTGCCTATAACTTTAGTGGATTTAGTGAAGGTTTTGTGGAAGTGCTTGCAGCACAACAAACTCCAGAAAATCCTAACTGGTTCCAAGGTACAGCCGATGCGGTGCGTCAGTATTTATGGCTGTTACAGGATTGGGACGTAGATGAGTTTCTGATTTTATCGGGTGATCATCTCTATCGCATGGATTACCGTCTGTTTGTACAGCGTCACCGGGAAACTAATGCTGATATCACCTTATCAGTAATTCCTATTGATCAGCGCCGTGCATCAGATTTTGGCTTGATGAAAATTGATCAATCTGGTAGAGTAATAGACTTTAGCGAAAAACCCAAGGGTGAAGCCTTGGCGAAAATGCAGGTTGATACCACTATCTTAGGGTTGAATCCAGAACAAGCCAAATTACAGCCTTACATCGCTTCGATGGGGATTTATGTCTTTAAGAAAGATGTTTTGATCAAACTGTTGAAGGAATCCTTAGAACGGACTGATTTTGGTAAAGAAATTATTCCTGATGCAGCAAAAAGATATAATGTCCAAGCTTTCTTGTTCGATGGTTACTGGGAAGATATTGGAACAATCGAAGCCTTTTATGATGCTAATTTGGCATTAACTCAGCAACCATTGCCGCCTTTTAGCTTCTATGACGAAGAAGCACCGATTTACACCCGTTCTCGTTATTTGCCTCCTTCTAAGCTGCTAGATTGCCAAATCACTGAATCAATTATTGGTGAAGGCTGTATCTTGAAAAACTGCCGCATTCAGCATTCAGTTTTAGGAGTGCGATCGCGGATTGAGTCCGGTTGTATCATTGAAGAATCTCTGCTGATGGGTGCAGATTTTTATCAACCCTCTGTAGAACGTCAATGCAACCTTGACAAAGGTGATGTCCCTGTCGGTATTGGGCCAGACACTATCATTCGCCGTGCCATCATCGATAAAAACGCCTGTATCGGTCATGATGTGAAAATTATCAATAAAGATAACGTTCAAGAAGCCGATCGGGAAAGCCAAGGTTTTTATATCCGCAGTGGGATTGTAGTTGTACTGAAAAACGCTGTAATTCCTGATGGCACAATTATCTAGTTATTAGTCATTGGTCAGTGGTCAATGGTAAAAGTAATGACTAATGGCTAATGACTCATGACTGATGACAACACTAATTCTGCTAGTTGGTCTTCCTGGTAGCGGTAAATCAACTTTGGCAAAACAATTACTTACACAATGCCCCCAGATGCGCCTGATTTCTACCGATGCCATCCGGGGGCAACTTTTCGGCTCCCCAAGAATTCAGGGGGATTGGTCGCTTATCTGGCAGGAAATAAAGCAACAATTTCAACAAGCTGTAGTAGCAAACCAAGGAGTGATTTTTGATGCTACCAATACTCATCAACTCTATCGCCGTGAACTTATTGCCTCTGCACGTAATTTCGGCTTTACTAACATGATTGGGGTGTGGGTAAAAACACCAGTTTGGCTATGTTTAACTAGAAATAAAGGACGATCGCGCCAAGTTCCTGAACATATCATTTTCCAGATGCACCAGCAAATTCAGGACAATCCCCCTAGCTTAGAAGATGGACTAGACCAGTTAATTGAACTACCTGGCAAATGTTCGGGAATTTCTCTGGCTAATTGAGCAATAACCCCACTTGATTTTCTTGATTCTTTGTTAATTTAAAATCAGAATCATTTTGTCCGACATTATAACCGGCAAAATATAAATCTCATATTTTAGTTTAAACATAACCATTATTTCTACAGGAGGCTGGTAGATGGCTGCAACCGACTTTAAAGACTATTACTCAATCTTAGGAATCAGTAAAACTGCCAGTCCAGAAGAAATTAAACAAGCTTTTCGTAAACTAGCTCGTAAGTACCACCCAGACGTGAATCCAGGCAACAAACAGGCTGAAGCTCGTTTCAAGGAAATAAATGAAGCCTATGAGGTGTTGTCTGATCCGGATAAACGGAAGAAATATGACCAATATGGTCAATACTGGAAGCAAGTTGGCGAAGGTTTTCCCGGTGGTGCTGGAGTTGGTGTTGACCCTAGCGGTTTTGATTTTAGTCAATACGGCAGTTTTAACGATTTCCTCAATGAATTATTTGGTGGTGCTGGGCCACGCACTAGCCGCCAAAGCTACTCCTACCGCACTTCTACAGGTAGATCCGGGAGTAGTTACAGTGGTTTTGATTATGGCTTTCAAGATATGGGTGCTGGTAGCGCCACCCAAGACAGTGAAGCTTCAATTACCTTGACCTTTGGCGAAGCCTTTGCTGGTGTGCAAAAACGCTTTAGTCTGGGGAATGAAACTATTGATGTCCGCATTCCGGCTGGTTCTAAATCAGGTACTCGTCTGCGGGTGCGGGGAAAAGGTCAAATCAATCCGATGACTCAACAACGGGGAGATTTATATTTAAAAGTAGAATTACAACCTCATTCTTTCTTCCAAATTGAAGGCGATAATTTGGTGTGTGAAGTACCAATTACCCCTGATGAGGCTGTGTTAGGAGCTGCTATTGATGTTCCTACCCCCGATGGCATGGTAAATGTGAAATTACCTGCGGGTGTACGTTCTGGTCAATCTCTGCGCTTACGTGGTAAAGGTTGGCCTATGGCTAAAGGTGGACGTGGTGATCAGTTGGTTAAGGTGGCGATCGCTCCTCCTAAAGACCTTAGTTCCCAAGAGCGAGAATACTATGAAAAAATCCGCTCTATTCGCACTTACAACCCCCGCAGTCATTTACAGCAAGTTAGATTGTAGGAGGCAGAGGAGACGCTCTGACACGGGGACGCGGGGACGTGGAGAAAAGAGACGCTCTGACACGGGGACGCTCTGACGCGGAGAAAAAAGAAGATTCTCCCCTATCCCCATCACCCCATCACCCCATCTCCCTATCTCCCCATCCTTTCCTACTGTCTCTGTGCCATGATCGTTTGCATCCGCTCTTTAAAAGCTTCGATCATTTGTGGAGTGGCTTGGGTAGTTTGCCAAGCTGGACGTTGATTGATGCGATCGCACCAAGCTTTCAATCTGGGATATTCATCTAAACCCACTCCCATCATTGGCAATAAAGGAATAGTACAACCAGCCACTATATCCCCTAGTGTTAATTTGTCACCACCAAAATATACATTATTTCCTAATAATTCCTCAAAGAATTTTAAAACTGTAGCAGTTTTTTGTTTTGCTGTTTCTATTTTTTCTGGATTATCGCTATTAGGAAAATTGAGCATTTTAGCAACAAGTGGATTGGTCGCTGGTCCCAGTTCATTCATCGTTACCAATTCTACCATTTTCACCTTTGCTAAGGCTTTGGCATCTGTTGGTAATAGTGCAGGTGTGGGATATTTTGCTGCTAAATAATCCAGAATCGCTAAAGATTCTATCACAATAAAACCGTCATCATCCAAAACTGGAATATGATGAAATGGATTGATGGCTAAAAATTCTGGTTGGAACTGATCACCATCAAGATTTTTTTCGACCAGTTCAAATTCTACATTTTGTTCTAATAGCGTAATCCAAACTCGACGGGAGTTAGGAGAAATGGGAGCGTGATAAAGTTTCAGCATCAAAAAGATTGTGAAATTTCAGTAAAATTCAACATCATTTTACCAGAATCTCAACTCTAAACTTTTCCTGCAAGCATATTTTAAGTAAATTGAGCCAAAAGCTTGTCCACACTGGCATTATGGTCTATAAAAGAAAACAAATGTCTATAAAGTAATTTTCCTTCTTTATCGATAACAAACTGTGCTGGTAAAGGTGCGCCTAATGCTTGTCCTACTTGGTAAGTGCGAAATACATAACAGCTTGAATCAGATAATAATGGCATTTTTAAACCCAAATCTCTGACTACTATTTGACTCTGTTTTTTGTCAGTGCTTGTTACTAATAAAACTTCTATTCCCCTTTCGGTAAACTTTTCATAATTCTCATTTAAAGCTTTGATATGGGGATAACAAAAAGGACAATATTGCTTTTCTGTAAAAATGCGTGTAAAGGCGAGTAAAACAGGTTGTTTGCCTCGAAATTCTGATAATTTGATCACTCGATTATTGGTAATATCTGTAAGTTTAAAATCAGGTGTTCCTAATCCTATTTTTAATTCATCTAAGGCGGGAATAGGTAAGAAGTTACGGAAAAATCGTTCATTAAATAAGCCGCTAAAATCTGTAGATGTAAGCATTTTTTTATCCCGGTTTTTTAAGTAAAAGGTAAACAGCAGCAGGAAAATCCTCTACTTCTTAAGTAAGTGTTTAGAATCCAGAATCCAGAATTAAAGAGACTTTTAAAGTCAAGCTAGATGATTTGCCAAAAATCTCAATACTATCTATTCCTTGTTTGATCACCATTCTGACTCCTGAATTCTGACTCCTGAATTCTAACTCCTGAATTCTAACTCCTGAATTCTGACTCCTGAATTCTAACTCCTGAATTCTGACTCCTGAATTCTGACTCCTGAATTCTGACTCCTGACCTTTTTGAAACTCATTTTATCTTATAAATACAGACAAACACAGAGTGAACACAGATTAATTTTTGTCTGTGCTGATCTGTGTTCATCTGTGATGATTAATTTGATTTTACTGAAAACTTCGATAGGTTTGGTTGAAGTTTTCTGGCAATGAAAAATTAAACAGCTGAGAAGTAAACTTTGGACTTCACGGGGTCGGGAACCATTGTTTTTTCACCAGGTTGCCAACCAGCAGGACAAACTTCATCGGGGTGAGATTGTACGTATTGAATAGCTTGCAATGTCCGCAAGGTTTCATCAACACTGCGACCAAAAGCTAGGTTGTTGATGGTAGCGTGTTGGATCACACCATCTTTATCAATGATAAACAAACCACGTAAAGCAATACCCGCAGCTGGATCTAGTACGTTGTAGGCAGCACTAATTTCTTTCTTGATGTCAGAAACTAAGGGATAATTTAAGTCACCTACACCACCAGACTTGCGATCGGTTTGAATCCAAGCTAGGTGGGAAAATTCGCTATCAACGGATACACCGAGGATTTCGGTGTTGATTTTCTTAAATTCTTCGTAGCGATCGCTAAATGCTGTGATCTCAGTGGGACAAACAAAGGTAAAGTCTAAGGGGTAGAAGAATAAGACAACATACTTACCACGATAGTCGGAAAGCTTGATTGTCTTAAATTCTTGATCTGCTACAGCTGTTGCTGTAAAGTCAGGAGCCTGTTGACCAACGCGGAGGCATCCTTCGGTTCCGTAAGTCAGGGTCATTAACTTAATTCTCCTTCAACCTATATGCATTTTCTAGCGTTTGGTTTTGGGCCAGGTAAAATCTCACCCATCCACGCTGTCACAGTTTAATTACGATCTGTTACAACTATATCATAGTCATTACGATTTTGAGTAGCAAATGTCGGAATTAGATTTAAGAGAGTGGTTACTTACTAATGGCTTGGGTGGTTTTGCCAGTGGTACAGTCACAGATGTGCGGACAAGGACTTATCACGGTTGGCTATTTGCCGCTATTAACCCGCCTTCTAGCCGTAACTTGCTGCTTTCTCACCTAGAAGCCAGCCTAGAAGTACCAGGGAAAGTAATTGCACTGGGAACGAACCTGTGGGGTAGTGGTCAGATTGAGCCAAATGGCTATAAATTACTACGCTCTTTTGATATTAATCCAGTTCCGGCGTGGGTTTGGGGTGAAGATAATTGGCAGTTAACTAGGCGGTTAGTCATGGGTCATGGGTGGAGAGATGGGGAGATGGGGAGAACCAATAATATATCCCCAGTCACCAGTCACCAATCACCAATCACCAATCCCCAAAACGTTTTGATTCAGTATCGTTACGAGGGTAAGATAGGGGCGGTTTTAAAGCTCAGGCCATTGATAGGCGATCGGGATTTTCACCACCAGCAGAAGGAGAGTCAAGAGTTAAGGTTTTCCCAATTATTAGGAGAAAAGCTGGTTTGTCTACAAGCTATTTATGAGGGAAAATTTTGCACCCCTTGGCATTTGCGCTGGACTAAAGGAGAGTATCGAGCAGATGCTTTTTGGTACTGGAATTATGGCTTACTAGAAGAAGCCAGGAGGGGATTAGGCGATCGAGAAGACCTCTACAGCCCCGGTTATTTGACAGTACCACTACAACCGGGAGAAACAATTACCCTAGAAGCAAGAGTTGGTTTTCCTAACCCCCAAACACCCATTCTCACACCAGAAAGCTTTGATTTAGCCGTACTTACAGAACAGAATAGATTGGCAGGGATTTTTCCACAGGAAGACGCAAAGACGCAGACAGGGAAGAGGGGAGAATTAACTTTATTTCCCAATACCCAATACCCAATACCCAATACCCAATCACCCATTTACCAACAACTCTTAAAAGCAGCTGATCAATTTATTGTTTATCGTGCTTCCATTGCTGGCCCGACCGTAATCGCTGGCTATCACTGGTTTAATGATTGGGGTAGAGATACATTAATTGCTTTACCAGGATTAGCCTTAGTTCCAAAACGTTACGATTTAGCCAAAGGACTATTACGCACTTTTGGACGTTTCTGTAATTATGGACTGATTCCTAACGCCTTTCCTGATCAGGACGATGAACCTTTTTATAACAGTATAGATGCGGCTTTATGGTGGATTGAAACTTTAGGATTATACTTAGAAGCTACTGAAGATTGGGAGTTTTTAGCTGAACAGTACCCGGTAGTACAGCAAATTCACAAAGCGTTTATTGGTGGAACTCTCTATAACATCCATGTTGATGCGATCGATAGTTTAGTGAGTTGGGAAGCTCATGGTGTAGCTTTAACTTGGATGGATGCGGTATATGGTGGTATACCTGTGACACCCCGATGTGGTAAACCAGTAGAAATAAATGCTTTGTGGTATTCGGCGCTGTGTTGGGCAAGTAAATGGGCAGAAAAGTTAAGTCAACTGGATATAGGCAACTCCGTTAAATTTGCTAATCAAGCGCAACGTTATGCCCAACAAGCTGAAAATGTCAAAGCCTCTTTACAAAAATTCTGGAATCCCCAATTAGGCTATTTATATGATGTGATTGAGTTAGACGATCGCCGTAATGCCCAAATTCGCCCGAATGCGGTCATCGCCCTATCACTGTATCATTGCGGTTTTCCTGTAGCACAGGGACAGCAAATTTTAGATTTAGCCACCGATCGCTTACTTACTCCCTACGGTTTGCGTAGTCTTGACCCCCAAGATTCGCAGTATCTAGGCAAATATGAAGGGAATATGCAAAAACGCGATCGCGCCTATCATCAAGGTACAGTTTGGACTTGGCTGATTGGCCCCTATATCCGGGCTTGGCAGCGTTTTTATCCACAACAGCCTATTCCCTTTGATTGGCAACCCTTAATCAATCATTTTCTCCGTGATGCTTGTATTGGCTCAATTTCCGAAATCTTTGAAGGGGACGAACCACATACACCCAGAGGTGCGATCGCTCAAGCTTGGTCAGTAGCCGAAATCATCCGCCACTTCCAAATTTAGTAGGTTGAGTTGAACAAAGTAAAACCCAACAAATGCCCGGAAATGTTGGGTTTCCTCCCTCAGCCCAACCTACAAAAATTAAAAGGGGTGTCTTATACCAATTCACCGAAAGAAAGTAACATAAGTAAACCAGCAAAACCGTGTAAAATCTTACTTTCCCAATTTTGAATTTTGAATTTTGAATTTTGAATTGGTATTAGATGTCCACCCCTATAAATTAAATTTTTTTCGGAAACGGGATTTTAAGTTTTATAAAACCTGACATTGTCCATGCTGTCTTAATAAATGGTCGCATAAAACTAAAGCCACCATTGCATCAACCATAGGAACTGCACGAGGTAAGACACAAGGGTCATGTCTTCCTTTTGCGGCTAATAGGGTTTCTTCTCCTTCACGAGTTACTGTTTTTTGTTCTTTTCTAATGGTAGCTGTGGGTTTAAAAGCAACTCGTAAAATGATGTTTTCGCCGTTAGAAATTCCCCCTTGAATTCCTCCAGAACGATTGGTTACTGTGCGGATTTCTCCGTTTTCATCTATATAAAATTCGTCGTTATGTTCAAATCCCGTTAATAATGTTCCAGCAAAACCTGAACCGATTTCAAAACCTTTACTAGCCGGAAGAGACATCACCGCTTTGGCTAAATCTGCTTCTAATTTATCAAAAACTGGTTCACCTAATCCTTTAGGAACATTCCGCACTACACATTCTACTACACCGCCAATTGAATCACCTTGTCTACTGATTTGTTCGATTAATTCAATCATCCGGTTAGCGCATTCTGCATCGGGACAACGGACGATGTTACTTTCTACTTGTTCTAAAGTGACGGTATCGGTATCAATTACTGCTTCTAAATCTTTAATACGCTTAACATAGGCAATTATTTCTATATTAGCAGCTTGACGGAGAATTTTTTTAGCGATCGCCCCTGCTGCAACTCTCCCGATAGTCTCCCGCGCTGAAGACCTCCCCCCACCTTGCCAATTTCGGATACCGTATTTAGCATCATAAGTAGCATCAGCATGGGAAGGACGGTATTTTACAGCCATCTCATCATAATCTTGGGGACGAGTATCTTTATTCCTCACCAAAATTGATATCGGTGTCCCCAGAGTTTTCCCCTCAAACACACCAGACAATATCTCACAGGTGTCTGCTTCTTTTCTGGGTGTTGTAATCTTACTTTGTCCCGGTCTTCTTCTATCTAGTTCTAATTGAATTTCTTCTGCCGAAATTTCTAGCTTTGGTGGACAGCCGTCGATTATAACACCCACACCACCGCCGTGAGATTCACCAAAAGTAGTAATGCGAAAAAGATGACCAAAAGTGCTACCCATGATATTGAGGAGATAAATTCAGGAATCATTATTCTACCGAGAAATGAACTGAAAAACTAGGTAAGATTTTCAAGTTTGTTTAACCATTTATCAAAATGCTGGCATTGCTGACGTATTACATCTAAACCAATATCTATGGCAATTAAAGAGCCATGTAATGGTTTATCATATCCAGGACAACATTTAAGAATGCGTTTAGATGGTGCTGTATTGGGATCTTCATTGATATGTTCAGGTGAAGAAAATAATTCACGTTCACTTTGTACAGTAGGGAACGGGGAACAGGGAACAGGGAACAGGAATGAAAGTCTATTGGTATATGGCACAGTAGGGAACGGGGAACAGGGAACAGGGAACAGGAATGAAAGTCTATTGGTATATGGCTTTGTGCTTAAATTTTGTACTTCATTTACCTGCAATCTGCTGTAATTGATCTACTATGTTTATGTCTTGATTAAAGGATTTTAAAAATGCTTGGGGATTACTATCAAGCAGTGCCTCAAATTCATGTAACATTAAATTAGCAATAAAATTTTGGTGTCCAATATCTTTACTCAATTGCTGTTCAAGATATTCGGCTTTTTGAAATGGGTCATTTGTATTTGGTAAAGAAGTTTTACCTGGAAAATCCTTTGGTAAACTATACAAATCAAACATGGTCGTAACAAATGCTGTTTTATCTTCAAGACATTTACGTTCTAATTGCTTCTTTATTTTCCCATAACTGACTACACCACCCCTACCTGTTGAACTGGTTTTTACAAGTATTGGGTTAAGGTAGATATTTTTTTGCTGAAAATACTCACAGAGTAATTCTCTGACAAAAGTTTCTTCCGTCTGTCCTTCCACAAAAACATGTACTCGAATCATCTTGAAGGTCTACCTCAAATGATGTTCTTTTTCCACAATTCTCCTAAACTATAATCTTCTAGCCATTCGCGTAAATCATCTTCTTTCAATCTGCGGAGTAATGATTTACCATCTTCCCGATCTACTACAATCACATCAGCAGCATTAAATTCATTTAGCAGTTCAACTGACTGAGTAGAAACAATAACTTGTTTTTCTCTGGCAACACTACGCATTAAAGATGCAAGGATAGTAATTGCATAGGGATGAAGACCTAGTTCTGGTTCATCAACTAAAATCGTTTCGGGTTGAAGAGATGTAGGTTGAAGAAAAACTGTAGCCAAACATATAAAACGCAATGTTCCATCAGATAAAAGATATGCTTTAAATGGAATATCTTGACCTTGCTCAAACCATTCTAACTCGATTACATCATTATTTTGTGGAGAAGGTCGTAGAAAGAAGTCACCAAAAAAAGGTGCAACTAGCCGAATTGTTTTGACAATTTGTTGATAAGATTCTAGATATTGTTCTTTTAAGAAATATAAAAAAGCTGCCAGATTACGTGCATCAGGACGCAGATAAATATTATCATTAATTTTAGATGGTTGTTTTACATAAGCACTATCGCTGGTGTCATGGAAATGATATACTCGCCATTGTTTCATAGCAGGTAACACATATTCATCAATTTTTGTTCTAGTACCTTGTGAAGCTTTAGTTTCAAAGTGGCCGCTTCCAATTTGTGATTCACCTGTCACATTCCACCAAAAAGACTCATTAGAAAACATCAAGCGATTATCCTGAGTGGGTTCAAAGGTGGCAAAGTAACCGTTGTTTCCAAAATACAGTTTAACCTCTAGTGTTTCTGTTGTTTTTCGACCGAAATGTAAAATTGCATCTGGCCCACCTTGACGGCTGACAAAAACTTGCAGATTTTTCTCTAGCATCTGCTGAATCATCCGAAAAAAGCCGATAAAGTTCGATTTTCCTGCACCGTTGCAGCCAATGAGAATGTTGAGTTGAGAAAGTTCAATATCACATTCTGCAATCGATTTAAAGCCTTTTAAAACAATTCTTGATAGTTGCCTTTCATTGGCAAGTTTAATCATATTATTATCTCCTGACTTTTCAGCTTTTGGGCTGTCTATCTCACTGAAATTATGCCATTTTGTAAAAATTTTATTTCTATTTTTTTCTACTAAATAACTTTAGATAATGTTCATTTTTGGAGTTATTTGCTATTTAGTGAAGGTAGTAAAACAACAGAGGCGATCGCTACTTAAGCTGACTTTACATATCATTTAATCTTACACATACTATAGATTAATCTAAAATTTTAATATATTGTAATATTACTTAATAAATTTTAAAATTAATAAAACAAAGTTTGCTCAGACAGACAACATATAAGACTTGCTGATTGTATTTTGTCAAAGATTGTAAAATACCATACTTTGATTATGGACACAATCAGTTATCATATGAACATAAGCGTGTGTTCAGTCTGATGGTTCTCTTAGGTTGTAGACAAAGCTGACATTAAGCTGTACTCCCTACAATTCAGGCCATTGGTAAACCAAAGCAGACTAAGCAAAATATCTAAGCGTCTTGGTGCTGTTTTGCATCTGAACTAACCGCCGTTTGTTGAGAATTACGTGATCCCATGACTATTTACGTTGGAAATCTCTCCTACCGCGCAACCGAAGCAGACTTAAGAGCCGTGTTTGCTGATTATGGCGAGGTGAAAAGAGTTGTTTTACCGAGCGATCGTGAAACCGGCAAGATGCGCGGTTTTGCTTTTGTTGAAATGATCGAGGATGCCCAAGAGGATGCAGCTATCTCAGAACTAGATGGGGCAGAATGGATGGGTCGTCAGCTCAGAGTTAACAAAGCTAAACCACGAGAGGATAACGGACGGGAAGATAGTCGAAGAGGGGGTTGGAGTAGAAAACAAGATTATTAATCAGGGAATAATTAGATTAGCACATCTCTGTGGATTGTGCAACACCCACAAGTGGGAATTTGCCCAAAATAATTAAAAACTAAGATATTTAAGCATAAAGTCCGATCAGTTAGGCGCATCAAAGGAAGGCGAAGACTGGTCGGCCTTTTTTTGGTAACTTTTGTTACTTATTATGCCTGAACTAGATACTGGCAGGGTAGAGCAAAAGAGCAGTTTCTTTAGTTTATCTAAAATCATTCTTGAGTTTTCAACTTAGGTTTCTAAGATAGAGGCAGCGACTATAAATTGCCAAGTATCAGGCTAACCCAAGAGTAAATCTTTAGGGAGTAAAAAAGATGACTCAAGCACCGGAATCTATAGAATTGTCTATCAACTACGCTACAGATAAATCCTTGGATCGAGACTGTACAACCTTATCTCGTCATGTCCTCCAGCAACTCCAGAGTTTTTCACCTCATGCACAGGATTTAAGTGCATTAATGAATCGCATTGGTTTGGCAGGTAAACTTATTGCCCGTCGCCTTAGCCGTGCTGGATTAATGGAAGGGGTGCTAGGATTCACTGGGGAGGTAAATGTCCAGGGTGAATCTGTGAAAAAAATGGATGTTTATGCCAATGAGGTATTTATCTCGGTATTTAAGCAAAGCGGCTTAGTTTGTCGTCTAGCTTCCGAGGAAATGGAAAAACCATACTACATCCCAGAAAACTGTCCCATTGGTCGCCATACCTTACTCTATGACCCCATTGATGGCTCATCAAATACTGATACTAACCTGAGTTTAGGCTCTATTTTTGCCATCCGCCAACAAGATGGTGAAGATTTGAATGGTGAAGCTAAAGACTTGCTGACAGATGGGAGAAAACAAATAGCGGCTGGTTATATTTTGTATGGCCCAAGCACAATGCTAGTTTACAGTATTGGCAGGGGTGTACATTCTTTTACTCTTGACCCCAGCTTAGGTGAATTTATTCTCACCGAGGAAAATATCCGCATTCCAGACCATAGTTCAATTTACAGTGTGAATGAGGGTAACTTCTGGCAGTGGGAAGAACCTTATAGAGAATACATTCGCTATGTGCATCGCACCGAAGGCTACACAGCGCGTTACAGTGGAGCAATGGTGAGTGATATTCACAGAATTTTGCTGCAAGGGGGAGTGTTTCTCTATCCTGGAACTGTACAAAAACCAGAAGGTAAATTACGCTTACTTTATGAATCTGCTCCTTTAGCGTTTTTGATTGAACAAGCTGGAGGAAGGGCAAGTACAGGGACAATAGATATTTTAGATGTAGTGCCGAAAAAAATACACCAGCGTACACCTCTGATTATTGGCAGTAAAGAAGATGTAGCTAAGGTGGAGTCATTTATTCACAAAGGTCCTTAAACTCAGGGTGAAATAGCATTATAAATGCGTCAGATTATTGCCGTTAAAGATGGCTAATCAGAGATTGGAATGCAGGACTAGCGTTGTTTGTAGGTGAAAAGATTATCTAATTCGGTTGATGTCAGTGATGATTGATAACGCCAAAATGCAAAAGTCACTGCCGCTTCGCGGAATGCAAAATTTAAAGTTCAAAAAGCTAGAAATTAGACTTACAGCAAATTTCAGGTAAATGAGGTACAAATTTTTGGAACAAAGCTTTATGCTAAAAGACTTTCACCCTTCCTGTTCCCTGTTCCCTGTTCCCTGTTCCCTGCTGTAGTAGCAATTTTGAATGATGACTCAATTTCCGTGTTGTTGGTTTTATACATCACCAATTTGTACCAATTCTCTCAAAATTTTGAATTTTGAATTTTGAATTTTGAATTTTGAATTGGTTTTAATCTTTTAACCGCATTAAAAACATCGTTAATTAGAGTGGAATCAAAACAGCTATGGCAACCAATCATTTATTAGAAATTAAACAATACGGTCAAAGTATCTGGATGGATAACTTGACTCGTGACTTGATTCAATCAGGGGAACTGCAAGATTTAGTAGAAAATCAAGGCATCTGCGGAATTACTTCCAATCCAGCCATTTTTGAAAAGGCAATTTCTGGTAATGTCACTTATGATGCGGATATTGAAGCGGGAATCCGTGCTGGTTTACCAACATACAAAATTTATGAATCTCTAGTTTTTGCAGATATTCGCAGTGCTTGTGATATTTTGCGCCCCGTATATGAAGCTACCAATGCTCTAGATGGTTATGTGAGTATTGAAGTACCGCCGACTATTGCCCATGATACTCAAGCTACCATTGCTGAAGCTCGGCGCTATTTCCGAGAAATTGGTAGGGAAAATGTGATGATTAAAATTCCTGGAACTGATGCTGGTTTACCTGCCGCAGAACAGGCTATTAGTGAAGGGATTAACGTTAACATTACTCTACTATTTTCCGTTGACAGTTACATTAACACAGCTTGGGCTTACATTCGTGGCTTAGAGAAAAGGGCAGCAGAAGGTAAAGATATGAGCAAAGTTGCTTCTGTAGCCAGCTTCTTCCTCAGTCGCATTGATAGCAACATCGATGGCAAAATTGATGCAAAATTGGCCAGGGGTGTGGATGATATTAACCAGGAAGCTAGACTGAGGGCTGTCAGAGGAAAAGTAGCGATCGCTAATGCCAAAATCGCCTATCAAGAGTATAAGAAAATTATCCAGAGCGATCGCTATCAAACCCTAGCCAATCAAGGGGCAAAAGTGCAACGTCTCCTCTGGGCCAGCACCAGCACCAAAGACAAGAGTTACAGCGATGTTATGTATGTTGATGAATTGATTGGCAAAGACACAGTGAACACCCTACCACCAAACACAATTCAAGCTTGTGCTGATCACTGCCATGCTGCCAGCCGACTAGAAACAGGTATTGACGAGGCTTACACCCTCATGAATAGCCTGAAAGACCCAGACATCAACATCAACATCAATGTCGTTATGGACGAACTGCTTGTAGAAGGCATTGATAAGTTCGTTCAACCCTTCCAGTCCCTGATGAACTCTTTAGAAGGGAAAGTCAAGCTATTGTCACCAGTATAGGGGAGAGGGGAGACGCGGAGAGGGGGGACGCGAAGAGGGGAGAAAAAG
>DATGXQ010000215.1:0-1944 GCA_035298905.1 Nostocaceae cyanobacterium
ACCCCTACCCCAACATCTGAAACTCTAACCAGACAGCAGCTACTTGAGGAAGTCGATCGGCTGATTGAGCAGGATTTACCAAAGTCCGAGTTAGAGTTAATTTTCCCTGAGTTGGCCGCCAGAGTAGAAAAGTTTTCAACTGGTGATATTCGCAGACTGTACGAGATAAGGCAATCTGAAAAACAACAATCAGAAGATTGCCAAGAAGTTAGTCAAAAACTCCCCAATTTACTACAGGCACAACAAGCAAAACTTGACCCGACTCGCATTTTTTATGGTGACGGTGGTGAATTAGCTTATCTTTTAATCACCATTGCCAACGCTATGCCCATACCAATAGAGCGCTTGATTACTACACTTATCCCGGCTGCGGGGTCAAGGATTGGTACATCAGCTAGGATAGTGGTTGATCCAGAGAACAATTACACTCAGCCGGCTGTGTATTGGAGTTGTATAGTAGCTCCGACAGGCCACAAGAAAACCCCCACCCAGAGAATTATTCTCAATCCACTTCTGAAGCTGGAGGAAGAAGCTTATAAAGATTGGGAACCCTTGGATAAAAAATACAAGGAAGAATTAAAACTGTATAAAAAATCTAGTGGAGAAGACCCACCGCAAGAACCACCTCCAAGGGCTAGATTTATGGTTCAGAGTAGTACACCGGAAACACGTATCAAAATTCATGCTGAAAACCCAAGGGGGCTGCTGTGCTACACGGATGAGTGGTCAGGGTTCATAAATTCCCGAAATATGTACAGGGGTGGAAAGGGGAATGACTTGGAATTAGATTTATCAGAATTTAACGGTGATGCGGTAATCAAAGATACCGCAAGCGAAAGATTATTTTTAGGTAAATCAGCCATAAGCAGAACCGGTGGGACTCAACCAGATACCCTCAAGAATTTTTTGGCAAAACAAAATTTTGAAGATGGTCAAGGGGAGTTTGCCCGATGGTTATTCTGTTTAGTTCCAAGTAAAGCGGGATATTTAGATTTATTTTCTAATAACGATGGAACAGGAAAAAAGCTAGAAAACAAGCTGTATAACCTTTATCGGAATATAGGGCTGATCGCACCTCAAGACTATTTCTTTAGTTTTGAAGCTAAAAAGGTCTTTCAGGACTATCACAACTTTTTGACAGATGCTAAGGAAGCAGAGGCTAACAAGGCGATCGCCGAATCTTACTCAAAACTGCAAAGCTATTTATCTAGGCTGGCTTTGTGGGTTCATGTAGTAAATCATGTGTTAGCGGGAGTTTTGCCGGGTCAAATCATTGATGAATACAGTACTTCTGTAGCTTGCGAGATGGTCGGCTTCTATTTATCACAAATCAAGCTACTCTACAACTCCAACAATTCGGCTTTGGCAGGTAACTTACTTAAGGTTAAAGAGTGTCTTGATAAGCACCCCGATGGTTTAAATGTCCGATGGCTAAAAACTAATTTGAGCTGTCTGAAAAAAACATCATCTACTGAGATAACGGAAATTTGCAACAACTTGGTTAGTTTGGGACTGGCCCGGGTTGAGAATAAAAAATATTTTTCTGTGAAAAATACCAGCAACACCAGCAAGTGTGCTGAACCAATTGTGTGGACGGGAGTTAACAGTGCTGGTAGTGTCACCAGCAACTACCAGCAACTACCAGCAAAAATAGCTCCCCTAAAAACGGATAATCTCCAAAATGAAAATCTAGAACAGAATGCTGGCACTGCTGGTAGTTTGCTGGTAGTGTCACCAGCGACTCAAACATCGACACAGCAAGCGTTACATCATTTTGCTGGTGATGCTGGTACTAATTCAACAACTACAAATGAACCACAAGAAACGACCTCACAAAATGAGTCGGTTACAGCACTAACAGTTGGTGCAATTTACGAAGTCTACAAAGGCTTGGAATGGATACCCTGTTATTTACTCCAGCAGAATAATAGTGAGTGCTATTTC
>DATGXQ010000216.1:0-5553 GCA_035298905.1 Nostocaceae cyanobacterium
ATTCTATTTATGCAACAACTAACACTCTAATCTTCTGTTTAATATTTGCTTTCATGCTGCTTTATATCATGTAAATACTTTCTTTTTTTACCTGCATATGTATTGTCTTTTGTCAAAAAAATTTAGATGCGTTTCCCCTGGTGTTAACATTGAATAAGATTAGGAAGCACGAAAATATTTAATTAATGTTTTATCACTTTTGACTTGTTGCACTAATGACATATCCAAAGGATGCGTAATAATTAATACAGACAATCTTAATGATAAAATTAGTATTAGCACCGTGTCGGCGTTATTGACTACAATAATTGTCAATTTCACGTCTAGTTAAAGAGAGCATCTTTGATGAAAGGTAAACAAGTTCTGCTGACGGGTGGTACTGGTGGGTTAGGTTTGGGTGTGACTCCTGTAGTGGTTTCCCAAGGTGCAGAGGTGACTATTCCCTATCGTCATCCTCAAGATGTGGAACGGTTGAAAGGGATACTCTCACCTGCTGATTTTGCCAGAATACATTTTATTCCCGCTAATCTAGAGGAAGAGGCTGCTGTTGAGAATATTGTTAGCCGCATGGGTAGAGTAGATGTACTAATACATTTAGTAGGCGGCTTTGCAATGGGTAAAACTCATGAGTTCAGTTATGATGACTGGAAGCACCAATTTGATTTAAACTTAAATACTACTTTTTTGACTTGCAAACATAGCCTAAAATCTATGTTACAGCATGGTTATGGACGCATTGTCACCGTTGCTGCTCGTGCTGCTGTGCAACCTGGAGGAAGTTTAGCGGCTTATTCTGCGGCGAAGGCTGGTGTGGTAGCATTAACTCAGGCGATCGCAGATGAAACCAAAGGTACTAATATTACTGCTAATACTATCCTTCCCAGTATCATCGACACTCCCAGCAACCGGGAAGCTATGGGTGCAGAAAATGCCAATAAATGGGTAAAACCTCAATCTCTAGCTGAAGTTATCTGTTTTCTAGCTTCAGACGCAGCTAAAGATATCCGAGGTGCAGCTATTCCTGTTTACGGTAATGTTTAATCCCAGTTCAAAATTCAAAATTCAAAATTCAAAATCTAAAATCTAAAATCTAAAATCTAAAATTCAGAAAGTTAGATGTAATTTTAGTTTTCAGGTTTTGAATCTTGGCTATATTTTGGATAATTGGTAGAATATTCAACAGCGACTCAATCTATTTAATATATTTAGGTGAATGGGAATTAAATCTCATACCCATCACCTTTTATAAATACGATAATTTGGTCATTTTCTTATTGCTAAGGCTTAGGTATTACTGAAAGTTTATAATCAGAGATAAATGATGTTTGAACGCTATGAAAATGCAGGAAATATTATATTTCACGGCGATACTTTAAATATTTTGCAAAATGAAATCATGTCTGAATCTGTGGATTTAATATTTATCGATCCTCCCTATAATATAGGTAAAAAATTTGCCAATTTTTATGATAAATGGCCTTCTGAGGAAGAATATCTAAATTGGTCATATAAATGGCTTGATGAATGTATTCGTGTACTCAAACCTCACGGGACAATGTACGTCATGACAAGTACCCAAGCAATGCCTTATTTTGATATTTACTTGAGAAAAAAGTTAACAATTCTAAGTAGAATAATTTGGCATTATGATAGTTCTGGGGTGCAAGCAACAAAATATTTCGGTTCACTTTATGAACCCATACTTCATTGTGTAAAAGATAAAAATAATTATGTTTTTAACTCAGCGCAAATTAAAGTTGAAGCGAAAACCGGCGCACAACGGAAATTAATAGATTATCGCAAATCAGCTCCCACACCATATAATACAGAAAAAGTGCCTGGTAATGTTTGGTATTTTCCTCGCGTGAGATATTTAATGCCAGAATATGAAAATCACCCTGCACAAAAACCAGAATCTTTATTAGAAAGAATTATTCTGGCTAGTAGTAATGAAGGTAGTTTAATACTAGACCCATTTGCAGGTACTTTTACTTTAGGTGCAGTAGCCAAAAGATTGGATAGAAAATCAATTAGTATTGAGTTACAAGAAGAGTATCTAAAAATTGGCTTGAGACGTGTTTTAGGATGGAGTGAATATCAAAGAAGTGAACTTTTACCTCCTGAAAAAACACCTTAAACAAGAACTCAGAACTCAGAATACAGAAGTCAGAATCAATTAGTTAGTGGGAACTTCAGAACAACTACTAATTATAGCCTACCGCAACCCAAAAGGGAAACCACCACATATATGATTTAGTGGGGATGTTAAACATATTTATTCATACGCCAGTCACACAGAATTTTATTCTGAATTCTGGCTCTTGACTCCTGAATTCTACTGTAAAAAACAACGCTAAAAACCTGATCAGGGTTGACCAGGTTTCAAGGAATTCACAGGTTTCAAATGATTAAAGTAGATTGGTTAATTGGGAGTTACAACTAGGGTGGATATGATATCTGACAAACTCAGCACTTACGTGTTTTTCCGCTCTGGGATTTGGCTTGGCCATTTTAAGGCTAATTGCCACTTACTTAGGGTTTATGCTGAAATTTGTTTGGGCTTTTGACAGGGGACACATAAGTCATTTGCCCTTTGGGTTGTTTTTATTGTTTGTGTCCTAATAATTTAACTATACACCCTGTAAATGAGATGGGATTCTCTGTTTACTAAACTTGATGTTTTGTTGAATTTAGCAATATAGGCTTAGACTTTCTCTACAAATCTACCTCTACAATTGCCAAATTACAGGGTTATTATCAAGATGGTCTGTGACTATCTGCCCAATACGATCGATTTCGGCTAAATCCTCTGCACTTAGCTGGACATTGGCAGCTTGAGCATTATCTTTAGCTTGTTCTGGGTAACGAGCGCCAGCTATGGCACTGGTTTGGGGTTGGGCAATTAACCAAGCTAGAGCTAATTGTGCTAATGTACAATTATGATTTTCTGCTATAGGACGAAGTAAGTCTAAAGCCTGTTGAGCGCGTTCAAAGTTTTCGCCTTGAAATAGCTTATTTTTGGCGCGGTTATCTTCTGGTGCAAATTTATGTCCTGGGGGAAATTTACCAGTCAATAATCCTTGGGCTAGAGGTGAATAAGCCAAGATGCTAATTTGGTTTTCAATACAATAAGGCATGGCATCTTTTTCTACATGCCGCCAAAATAGAGAATAGGGGGGTTGTAAACTGTCAATTTGTCCGTATTGAGAGGCTTCGGCTAGTTGGTCACGGGAAAAATTAGAAACACCGATCGCACGAATTTTCCCCTGTTGCTTAAGATCATTTAAGGCGCTCATAGTTTCCTCAATGGGAACAAGTTCGCTATTATAAGCACCAGCAGGCCAATGAATTTGGTACAAATCGATATAATCAGTTTTCAGATTTTTCAGAGAGCGATCGCAAGCCGCAATTACTTGGTCATACTTAAGATGATTAGCAAATACTTTGCTGGCATACTCCACTTGAGAACGCACATCAGACACCGCATCTGCTACAATTTGCTCAGAATGTCCATCGCCGTAGACTTCAGCTGTATCAATGGTTGTAATTCCTACTTCATAGGCAGCACGAATAGTTTTAATCGAGTCATCATCCTCTATTCCCACCCACATCCTTTTTCCAGCTTGCCAAGTACCCATAATAATAGGTGTAATCTTGACATCAGATTTGCCTAGTGTACGTTTTTCCATTACTACTGTCCAATTATTCTTAGGGATAGTTTTTAATTTAACGATGTTCTGTTGCAATTAAATCAGATTTACAATAGATGATGCTCATGGAATCGACTACCATTTTTCACGCTCTCAAGGAATGGGCTGTTGCCGTTAGTAATCTAGAAGGCGGCAAGACAATTATGCTACTACGTAAGGGCGGTATCCATGAACAGGGAGGACGCTTTCAAGTTGCCCATGAGCGAGTTTTGCTCTATCCCACTTATGAGCATCAACAAGCTTTTATGCTAAAATCTGAATATTCTCACTTAGTTAATCCAGTAACACCAGGTTGGCATCCTGAAACCATTAATATTAGTAGTTGGGCAGAAATTACGGATGTTTTACCTGTAACTGATGAGTCAACTGTCAGTGAGTTGTTGCCTTATCATATTTGGAACGAGTATTTTATTAGCGATCGCCTAAAATGGAAATCGCGCCAGCCCTTGTACATTCTTTTATTACGCACATACAAACTTCCACAAGCCGAGGAAATTCCTTATCTTCCTCAGTATGGTGGTTGTAAATCATGGATTGATTTAAAACACCACATATCTTTAGAAGATTCAGAACCAGTTTTATCGGACTCTAGCTATAGCCAGTTAGTCACCAATATTCGCCAAATTATCGGTGATCAATTATGCGCGTCTAAGTAGGAGATGGGGAGATGGGGAGATGGGGAGGTGGGGAGATGGGGAGATGGGGAGGAAAGGTGAGAAATAACTTTATTGCCTCCTGCCTTCTGCCTTCTGCCTCCTGCCTTCTGCCTCCTGCCCCCTGCCTCCTTCAACTCTGCTTATACATATAAATAGAAAAACTAATAGTCTAATTTTCTGTAAACATGAAAAATCGTAGTGGTTGTTACACACGATCGCCAAAGCCGTAGCTAACATTAGAAAAACATACCTCTAACAGAAATGATTAAGAACAAACTATTGTTCTTTAATATCTCCCTAATGGATAGCGTCTACAGGAGTATTCATCTTTAAGTAATTTTGCAAACATCAATAACACAAAATCAGGTTGCCTCAACGGGAGGTAACGATTTATTTCATAGGAATGAGGCAGTGCTAAACAATAGCCTGTCATTATGCAACATAAGCGAAAAGTAAAGGAGTTTGCCATGTCCAGACAAATGTGCTGGTTATCCAAGTCGCTTAATGGCGATGATGAAAAGATACTGTATTTGCAGACTGCACCTGGCCAACCTTGGCTACCTTACACAACTTTTCCTCAATATGCAGTTCCCGATTATCGCATTCCTGGGGGTTCTAAAGGTTGGGCTACCTATCAAAAACTGTTAAAAGCCGGTTGGACTTTAGTTCCTAGTGCCAGGGCTAGTGAGTTTGGTCACAGTGTCAACGCAGAATCAACAGTAAATCAATAGTTGCATTCTTAGAATCCTTTCGGGTAGCCTTCTCCGCGCGGATCGGCTGCTGCTTCTAGAGTACCATCTTGATTAATAGCGATCGCATTAATATTTCCCCAAGGTGTAGTTTCCTTAATTTTGTGTCCGCGTTGGCGTAAGTCTTGCAAAGTTAGGGCATCTAAACCCCAAGTTTCCACACGTAACTCATCAGGAAGCCACTGGTGATGTATGCGTGGGACAGACACGGCTGCACCTACATCCATCTTATATTCCAATACATTCACTATAACTTGCAATACTTGGGTGATAATGGTGCTACCCCCAGGCGCACCCACTACTAAGCGCAAGCGGTTATTTTCCGTGATCATAGTAGGACTCATACTAGAAAGAGGAGTTTTGCGAGGTGCGATAGAATTTGCATCATTTCCCACCACACCAAAAGCGTTAGGTACACCTGGTGCTGCGGCAAAATCA
>DATGXQ010000217.1:0-8583 GCA_035298905.1 Nostocaceae cyanobacterium
GTAGGGAAGGGGGGCTAGGGGTCCCCACGGAGTGGGGTTGGGGGGCAAAGGGGGGTTAGGTTTCAGGTTTCCTAAACTACTTCTCAAACAACCTATCAAACTCAGCTAATCGTGATCTAAATTCTTCAATTTCGATTAATAATTCTACTTCCTTTCTTCCTTCTAATTTATCTGTGGGTAATCCTCGCAAACGATAATCCGTATTCCAAAATATATCTGATAATTCATCTATAGGATTGACACCTTGTACTAGCAGTTTCCTATAATCCTCATGCTCATTATTCAGATTTGGTAAAAATAAATTTATCCTTTCCGCTATTCCTGAATATCGTTGAATCAATTTGAGATTTTTAATTTCTATTTTAACTTGACTAAAAAAATTATATCCTTGAGTAAATATTCCTTCTCCTGATTCCCCTAATCTAGTAATAATCCCTTGTTTAACTTTCTCAAGTATAGCCTCAGCTTGCTTACGTTGGTAATGAGGCATTACCTGTAAAGCTTGATGAAATTGACCAATTTCTTCCGGGGTTAATATTGTCAGTATATGTGGTTTTCTGTTCAATATTATTTCTTGTGGCTTTACTTCCATTTGAGAAGATGGTTTAGATGCTAATTCTTCTTGTTCATCAACAGGTAAAACATTTGATACCTGCTCACTTTCTCCTAAAATTTGGGAAGTTTCTTGATTTTGTTCAACTTGGTCAATAGCCAACTCAGGAATAGCATCACTATGAATTATAGACATAATTCCTGGTAGATATTTATCCATTACACTGACATTAGCATAAACTAAATTTTTAATCAGTGCAAAACTGAGATTGTCTCCTTCCACATCAATACTGGTTTTGTAGCGAATTTCCCCATCATAAAAATCTAATTCAAAGTTGCCGATAATCATGTTATAATTAGCCCTAGCGATAAATTCAGCTATAGCTTGTCTTTTATTTTCTGGTACATTGAATGGAAAGATAGAGTAAAATGCAAATTGTTGTTCAATTTCTCTAGCTTTAGCATAGCAATTCCATTTACCATTATCTCCCCGAAAAGCAAGACTCAAAGCAGAATTATCTTCTATCTGTACAAAAGGCCAATCATCTTCTGTGAAGAAATTGACTATGGCTTCAAAAATTGTTTGATTGGGAATACTATCTTTATCTGTTTCTAAAAAAATCTCATTAGCAAAATCTTTAAAAACATTACCAATACCATTCAGCATTTCATTTGTGAAATCCTGAGTAGCTGCTGATAAATTAGCTTCAGTCCATTCTTTGACAAAATTAACTATTCCTTCAGAAACTTGCTCGCTGGATGTGTTGGGATTATTAATAGTAGAAGGATTAACATAATACCAAAATGTATTATAGCCAACTTCCCCTGATGGTTGATTTTGTTTGACAGATAAACACAACCAACTTTCAGTATTTAACAGGGGATGAATTTCTGTGTTTTCTGATTGTTGTTGACTGAGAGTTAAAATATAATTAGCAGCTTCTTCTGCATTGTTAGCTTTTTCTAAAAGTTGTGGGAGTAAGTCAGGTTTAAGAGTTACTTCTATATTAATGTCAATATCTGATAAAAATTTCCCTCCAGAAAAAGGACTGCGTACTTCTTGTTTTAGGTTAAAGAGATTTTCTTTGTTTATTTGTTGGTAGATTTCAGGATTTACTTGGAAGATAAGACGACATTCTAGGATTTGGTCATCTTGTTTAATTAGAGTTAGAGTAACAGCGCAAAAGCTCAAGGGGGGTTGAGAATATCTGTAAAAAAAAATCCAGTTTAATTGATGTTTGTGTATTTCCATATTCCTACAACTTGCTTTAAAAGCATCATAGATTCAAATCAAACTTCAGCACAGAATTTTGTTAAAGGGGAAACATCAGCCTAAAACTTGAGATATGTGTTCAGGAGCATGATCTACAGCAACTTTCAGAAATTTTAAAGCCCGATTATAATCTTTGTATGTTTCTAAAAATGTTCTGTCTAAATGATAGGGAAGACGACCATAAAGTAAAGCTAAAGCTTCATTTTCTAGTAATTTCCAATTCAGTTTTCCTCTACCAGTTTCAGCCATAAATTGTGCTAACATTCCTTGAGCATGGCCACTCCGGCAATTACGGAGGCTGATTCTAACCATTTCTGGGCTAAATCTTCTTGCTGAGTTTGCCAATAAAAATTTCCCATAGCAATATGCGCTAAAAAAAGTTAGGCTGAATGGTTAAACTCTGCTGTAAATATTTAAATGATGCTTCTAATTCTCCTGTATGTAGATAAACATCGTGCATCCATAAATTAGCTACAGGATTCTCTGGGTTTAACTGATATGCTTGTGTAGCAGCTGCCATCCAATTTTGTGTTTGCATCAGTCCCATATTTGCTTCTGCTAAAGCCAGTATAGCATCAACAACATAAGGATTATCTTCTAAAACTTCATTGATTACTGTAATTGATTCTGTATATCTTCCCATCCTATTGAGAGCATTACCATAGCTAACTCGATAATTCATCCGTTCAGGATATTGTGAAATCAGTTGCTCAAGAATGACTATAGATTTATCAGGGACACCTAAAACGGTCTGATCATTAGCATAAATATGTTTAGCATTAGCATCTGTAGGAAATTGATCCATTAATCGTTGATGAACTGCTAAAGCATCCCAAATTTTCCCTTCTATTCGCAGTACAATACCTAATTGATAAAGCACTTCATAATCACTATTATCTATTGATTCTGCTTGTCTTAAAATTTGTTCTGCTTCGGTAAATTTATATGAGAGACGCAATGCTTTACCTAGTTTAGCCATTAATAAAATGCTATTTGGGTATATTTGTAAACCTTCCCGCAGTATTTCACAAGACTTAAACCAACCATATTCTTGTCGTGCAGCTTCGGCACTGTTAACAATAGAATTAATCTCAAGTTCTGGATTGGGAATCATTCTATATCACCTTCTCAAATCCCTGGTTTTGAATTATAAGAATCCTAAATAATTCGTGAAAAATATGTAAGAATTCAGGAGACAGAATATAGAATTCAGAGTAAATCAGACTTGAAGTAAGACGCTATTAATGTTTGCTCAAATCTTAAATTTGTCAATACATGGTTTTGCAATTCTCCTGACTCCTGAATTCTTACTAAATATCTAATCTTTCCTTGATTTGTTATCTTGACTCAAAGTTAGAAGTTTTGCTACAGTTTCATGTCCTTCTGTTTCTGCCAAATCATAAGGGGTTTTACCGTTTTGATCTTGTTTATGGCGATTTGCTCCATATTCAAGTAAAAGTTCTACAATTTCTTCATCCCCACGAAATGCAGCAGCGTGTAATGGAGTGGCTTGTTGATAACCCGCATCTGGATCTGCATTTGCCTTTAGCAAAATTTCTACTATTTCCTTGTGTCTATTGTATGTTGCTATATACAGAGGAGTAGCTGATTTTGCGGTTGGTTGCAAATTAACTTCAGCATCATATTGAAGTAATATATTTACTACCTCTTGATGTCCTAATTCGGCAGCTATGTATAATGGCGTTACATTATTTATACTCTCATTTGCTAAACTTTGGTCATATTGGAGGAAGACTTCAACAACTTCTTCATGACCCTGTGCACACGCAATTTGCAATGGTGTTCCTTTACTTTTCGTTGGAGTGATAGTTGTATCCGCACCTGCTTCTAAAAGAACTTGTATTGCGTCGGCTTTTCCTTCCGATGCTGCCATAAAAAGCGGCGTATACCCATCATTTGTAACAATATCAATATTAGCTCCATAGCCAAGCAGCTTTTCAATTTCGTCTACATCTCCTTTCCCCGCAGCTTTATGTAACAGAGACAAGCCATTTTCATCCAGTTGGTCAATATCTCCTTCTTGATCAAAAAGTCCGATAAATTCATCAAAATTTTCTGCTATCTGAAAAATATTTTCTGATTCGGATGTCTGAATATTTTGGGTGTCACCATAATAAAAAACTTTTCCTCTGTCGGCATCACTAATTCCTAGACAAATAAATGCTCCATTTGTTAAAGTTGCTATTGGTATTAAAGACGATGGTAGGGAATCACCCAGCATTTGTTTTGTCTCCCAAATACTGTCATTTATAACTTCTGTAATTCCCAAAAAAGAAAATAGTTGGAATCTTATATCTGAATTCGGCAACTTAAATGTACTAGGGTCTGGAGTAAATACATTATATTCTATCAGATCATGGCGATACTCATCAGGTAAACGAGTTCCCAATTTCTGTTCAAGTTCCTCTACTAGCTGAAGCTGATTTTCTGGAGAAATATTCATAAGTACGTTCTCTTAGTAGTAATGATTTATAATCCCAGAGGAGTCGAGTGCGATAACACATTATATTCTAAAATATCCTAGCTGTAATCATCAGTTAGTAAGAACCCAATTTCTGTTCTAGTTCTTCTACCAGACGAAGATGATTTTCCAGAGAAATATCGCAATCCTCAACTATTAGCAAGGAAATAGGAAGATAAAAATCCTTAATTGACAAAAATTACAGGCTTGATCTTTTCTCAAATATCATTTAGGGCTGCTATATTTGTAAGTATGTTCTCTTAGTGGTATAATTTATGATCCCACAGGAGTCCAGTTTGGTGACGCTTTTGTTATATCTCCAAAAGTTGTTTTATTTCTGGAGTGAGTCACCGCGCATAAATAACAGGTTGGCTTATCAGAACCTGAATGGGTTAGTTCTAAACCTTGATTGATTGCATAGCGGCGCATATTTGTCTCCGCATGAGGATATGTTGTCAAGTTTGCAGAGAATTTATCATTGGTCGGTTTTACTGTTAAGTTTGCTACACGCACTACTTTCCCTGCTATCTCTTGATTAAAGTCTATTTTATAGGATTTGGTTGTTCTGCCTCTATAGTTAAATTCATTCAATTCCGCCTGTTGTACCTCCCCTCCGTTTAATGATGCAAAGAGTTTGTCGCCTTGGAGTTTAAATTTTACTTCTCCTATTCCTTGAATTTCTAATTGTTTTTCTTCGCCAGCCTTAAGTACCACAGTTTTTGAATTTGGTGGTACGTCTTTTGTTGTCAATAATTTATACTTTTGAGCTAATTGTGGGTCAATTTTCTTCACTTGGGCTTCAGTTAATCCCCCTCTACCATTAGTAGCAACAATGTAACTACCATCACTTAGTCTTGCTGTACCTACTGTACTAGCTGCATCTAAGCCAAGTTGGGTGTGAATTTTGCGAGCATCAGCTATTAATTCTTGAACTACTGGATCTTCCGGTTTTAAATGTTCATGTGGATTTATGGGACTGAGAAGTTTGAGATTATTATCGAGTTCGTGTGGTGAAGTTTCGTCTTTGGGATTGATTTCAGCCTGAATGTAATAGGAATTGTTCTGATTTTTCAGCAGTTTTGCTGTCTTGAGTTTATATTTAGATTTCAAACTGGGCAACTTGGCCTCAACACTCTCAGGAGTGGCATCTTTTTCAGTGAGGAACTGTTCAGCTTCTGTTAAAGCTAAATCAAGCTGCTCTTTCTTCTCCTCCATTGTCATTTCATCAACTTTGGCATCTTTGGCTGGCTGTTCTTGATTTTTATCTTTGCCCAAACCAAACTTATCTTTGACTTTGGTGCTAAATTGTCCAAATTTATCTTTAGCTCCTTCAGCTTTATCATTCAACCAATTTTGAGCAGATTCTTTCTTCTTCCCTGCCCAAGCTTTGGTATCTTGCCACTTCTGGTCTAACTTCTGACCAACTTTACTTTGTTTAAATTTATCCTTAGCTTTGCTTCTGTATTCTGCGGCTTTATCCTGTACTTTTTCAAGTTGTTTATTTGGCCATTCTTTGGCAGCGTCTAATTTTTGATTAAAGGCTTCTTTCTTCTTCTCTAAAGCATCCAATTTGTTATTCAGTGCATCATTGACCGCAGTTAATCTCTTACCAGCTTTGGTATTCAAGAAACGCTGTTTTTGTTTCTCGGTGGCATCCATTAAGGATTGTTTTTTCTTGTCAAAGTATTTTTGAGCATCTTGTTTCTTATTCTCTACCCACTGCTTCCCGGCTTCATATTTTTGTTGAGCTGCGTTCTTTAAACCGATGGCTTTACTACCAAACTTGCTCTTGGCAAACTTACCACCGACTTTATTGGCTATTTTTGCACCTTTATCAATGATCCAATCAACCGCTTTAGTGACTGGCTGGCGGACTTTTTGAATGATGCCTTGAATCTTCTGGGCAATACCACCCAAGCCTAATAAACTGGCTAGGAAACCTAATACTACTGGTAAGGAACGAGCTAACGCACCTTCTACGGCGGTAATAGCTGCACCTATTGACCCAGAGGCGATCGCTGTAATTGAATTAGTAATAGCCCCCACTAAACTGGCAATCTGCGCTGCTCGTTCAAAGAAGAACCTGACAATATCAATGATCATCTTACAAGCTCGCACAAAAGCAGATGCTGGAGTTAACAAACTCAACACCCACTGCACACCAGCTTGGACAATATTGGAGATGACAAAGCCCTTAATCCCCTCTATCACCATTGTCTTAATATCGCCAATCTTATCTTGAATTAAATGCCAAACTCCTACCAAACCTTGAGTTGACAATAATTGAAATGTCTGTTCACCCTTCTCTAAATAACCTACCTTTTCTTCACCTATTTTCTGTACTGCACGTCCCCGGATAAACTCATAAGTAAAGCCCAATATCTGAGTTACTAAGCTAAAAACACCTTTGAGATCAAAACTTTCCGGCATCTGGATTCCTGATTCTCCCAGCGTACCCGTCAGCCAACCAATTAATCCTTGTTGTAGATATTGACCGATATTCTTAACAAAGTTCATGAAGCCTTGCTTCACTGCCTGAACTAAATTGTTTAAGAATTGCACCGGATTTTTCAAAATGTCCATGACTGCACCGGCTGCCCCTGCCAGCGCACCTAAAAGCAGGTCTTTGAGTTGATTAATTGTTTGAATCACTCCTAAACCCAAGTCTAAAGCTTTTTGCATTAAACCTGAGTTCGCCGCTTTCATTTCATCAATACGACTATCTACAGCTTGCAGATTTTCTTGATATTTCTGCGCTAAAGTATCTACTAATTCATCCTGCTTGGCATTCACATTTTCTTCTAATTGCTCAAATTTACTTTGAATATCTGCTGCGGCTTCTTGTCCTACAGATTTTAAGTCTTGAGGCAGTTTATTAATATAGTTTTGAACTTCTTGTTTACCTTTGGTAATTTCTGTTTTAGCGGCAGTTATTCCTTTACTAACTATGGCGACAACACTATTGATTGTCCCATCCATTTTGTTAATGTATTGTTGTCTACCTTCTTGATAAAAGACATTTACTTCTGATGGTAAGCCTAATAATTTATCCTTAACCCACTTGCCTTTACCTATTATTCCGTCATAACGCTCTTTCTTATATGCCTCCATGCGCTTAGAGACATAATCTTCAAATACTTGTTTTGCTGCTGCTGCACCACCATCAAATACTTGTAATACTTGAGAATCTAAATTACTTAATGCCTGTTCAACTTTACTTTTAGTATTTTCATAAATCTGATTAATATCGTTAGCAACTTTTGCCCTAGCTTGCTCATCTTTTCCTTTAGATTCTACTTGTTTTGTGCCTACCTGATTTAATTGTTCTGCTTTTACCTGCTGCATTCCCTGGAGCATTTGCTGTGCTGTGCTGACAGCAGTAGTTTTGGCATTGGTTAAGATGTCTTGCTCTTGTTGGCGATATTCTTGAGGTGCTGTAGCTGCACTGGTTTGGGCTTCTTTTTTTGCTCCTAGTGCTGCTTGGAATTGTGGTTCATTGGAGTTTGCTAACTGTTCATCTGTAATATTTGCCTCAGCCATTTGCTGGTCTAGCTTTTGGCTATCTTGCTGAATTGGTGCTTCTACTTCTGCTTCGCTCTTGGGTTTGGGTGCTGCTTTGTCTGCACCTATGTCTTGGGGTGTTTTTTCACCACCTTCATTGGCTGGTAATGGTGTTACTTGTTTGGCTTCAATACCGCTTTTATCTGGTGCTTCTTTGGTTTTTTCTTCTAGTGGCTCTTGGGAGGCTTTTTGTTCTTCTTTTACTTGAGTGCTTAATTCGCTTTTGACCGAACTCAACTGATTATTATTTTTAAAGTTATCTGCTTCTTCTAAATTTTTGGGAGCCATATCAGCTATGCGCTGCATTAATTTGGCTTTAAAACCTGCTGCATCAAAGGTAGGAGTTTCGGCTTGTTCCATTTCTCCTACTTGGTTGGCTTGAGCTTTGCTGTCTACTTCGTTGCTTGGTGGTTCTGCTGCATCTTGGGCTGCTTGGGCTTTAGCTTCTGCTGGGTCATGTTGTTTTTGCTCTGCTGCTACGCCTTTGGCACTAGTAATAACAGCTTGAAATGCAGAGTCTTGTTCTGGGGAGACGGCTGTAGTTTGGCTGTTACTGGCTGTAGCTAAACCACCTGAACTGACTGAAGAAGCTGGTGTTTGTCCTGCTTTTTTTCCACTAGCTGCGCCTGTAGGTTTTTGTCCTGCTTTTTGCCCACTAGCTGCGTCTGCTGGTGTTTGTCCTGCTGTGTTTCCACCACTAGCAGATGAAGATGCT
>DATGXQ010000218.1:0-17640 GCA_035298905.1 Nostocaceae cyanobacterium
GGGGAGAGGGGTGAGGGGAGACACGGAGAGGGGAGAGGAAAGAATTTACTTGGTCTTCTTTTCTGTATGTCCCCGCGTCCCCGCGTCAGAGCGTCCCCGTGTCTCTTTTCCCCGCGTCTCTTTTCACCGCGTCAGAGCGTCTCCTCTACCTCCTGCCTTCTACTGAAACTGTTCGATAATTCCCCCACCTAACACTTTATCGCCTTCATACCACACCGCCGCTTGACCAGGGGTGATGCTGAATTGGGGTTCATCAAATACTAGGCGGACACGGGAATCTTCTAGAGGTATGATGGTCACTCCCACCGGACTAGAACGATAACGGATTTGTGCTTCAGCGTGGATAGGTGCGGATGGTTGGGCAATAGAAACCCAGTTTACCCGATTGACTGTACATTCTGGCTGAGTTGCCTTGGTGCGATCGCCTACAACTACTCTATTATTAGCCGCATCCAATTCAATCACATACAAAGGTTCAGCTGCCGCAATGCCTATACCCTTACGTTGCCCGATGGTATAGTGATGAACACCATCATGCTGACCTAAAACTTTACCGCTAGTATCGACAATATCGCCCTTTTGCGGTGCGAGATACTTATCCAAGAAAGCCCGCATTGAACCGTTACTTTCTACCAAACATAAATCTTGGCTTTCTGGTTTATCGGCGGTTTTCAATCCATATTCGGCCGCAATCCGGCGGGTATCAGCTTTATTTAATTCACCCAAGGGGAAAATTGAAGCCGCTAGTAAATCTTGAGACAAGTCATATAAAAAGTAAGACTGGTCTTTATTGCGGTCAACAGCCCTTAATAACTGGTAACGGCCAGTATGTTCATCAAATTTAATTTGGGCATAATGACCAGTAGCGATGCGATCGCATCCCAACTCAGTCCGGGCATATTCCACCATTGGCCCAAACTTCACCGTTTTATTGCATTGAGAACAAGGTAACGGCGTGATCCCAATCTTATAACCCGATACCAAATAATCGACAATATTGGTTTGAAAGACATCCCGAATATCCACAACTTGGTGAGGAATGCCCAACTGTTCACAAATATAAGCCGCGTCGATCATACCTTCAGAGCAACATTGCCCCTTGCCTTTCATCAGCCAAAGGGTTAAACCAATCACTTCATAGCCCTGATGATGGAGGATAGCGGCGGCTGTGGAACTGTCAACGCCACCCGAAAGACCAACGACGACTTTTTTCATAATCCTAAAATCTTTTCAGGCTTGTGGCTGCTATAAACTACAGCCCCAAGTTAACCTACAGTTTAAAAAATGCTCACTACTGATGTTAGTAGATTTTTTCCTACCAGCACAAAAGTGACAAGACTTTTCGATTGTAGCACATATCTCTCAAAGCCTTGATAGTCAAGCAATTGAGTTTTTGTCCTACTTTACCTGCGTACCCTGCGGGAAGGCTGCGCCAACATCTGCGTACCCTGCGGGTTCGCGTAGCGTTCCGTTCGCGTAGCGTCTCCGATAGGAGAAGGAAAGGCTGCGCCAACATCTGCGTTTATCTGCGGCTAAATATTCCAGGATTCACACCAATAATCTAAACCAGCAAACCCCGATAAAATCCTACATTCCCCATTTGTAATTTGTAATTTTTAATTTTTAATTGGTATCACCTCTTGACTTATGGCGAATAGCAGATAAGATTAGGTGCAACTGTAATTAATGTCACTTACCGCTATAGAATTTCTACAATCTTTTTGCCTGATAAGTCGCTTGACTGAATCAATATGCTCACTTGTAGAAAATTTTCTAGATAACTTGTTACATATATGCCCAGTTTAATATCAGGTCAGTTTACCAAATTACCAGCACTTTCTTTACTTGTCGGCAGTTGCCTTGTATTTACCCACTTGCAACCAGCCACAGCCCAAACACCCCAAAACGACCAACTCTCCCAGACATTAGAGTTTAATCAGGATGAGCAAAATGCACTCAGTTCTCAACCGCTACAGGTGAGTCAAGCTAACCAAAACTTTGAACGCTATCTAGTTTACGTTGACAGCGATGACCCTTTAATCCTGGAACGAGTGCGAAGTATTGATAACAGTGCCTATATCCGCCCCTTCAATGGTAAAAATGTCATCCAATCTGGTGTTTTTGTTGAAGAATATAATGCTCTAGAGCGAGCCAGAGAATTACAATCTAATGGTATTAATGGGGTGCAGATTATTAGCTTTTCTAATACAGAAGCAGTACCTTTTTCTCCATCCAGAGAAGATGAGAGAATTGCTAGAGGTGAGAGTCGCCGGGAAAATCCCAGATATTATTATGTTGTGATACCCACGACTACCAGAAATTTGAACCCTTTAGCAGTACGACTTCGCCAGAGAATCGGGCAAAATAGCAATGTGTTTAGTAGGACTAAACCCAGAGGAGCGCATATCGCTGTAGGGCCTTTTGCTGAACGTCCAGAAGCAGAACAATGGAATAACTATTTGCGGAATCTAGGCTATCGTGATGCTAGGGTCTATTACGGACGGTAGAGAGGCAGGGAGCAGGGGAGACGCGGGGACGCGGGGACGCGGGGAAAGGAAAAGACTCTTATTTCTCCCCTCGACCTGTCCTCCCCATCACCCCACCTCCCCATCACCCTACCTCCCCACCTCCCCATCACCCCATCACCCCACCTCTCCTATTGCTGAAAACCAAAATGGATAGGCAAGCACAAATCTCACAAATAGTAGTTACCGCATCCCAAATGCGGGAAATTGAGGGACGAATATTTGCGGCGGGAATGCCTGTGGCTGCTTTAATGGAAAAGGTAGCAGGACTAATTACCGATCGCCTGTTGGCAATTATTCCCCCAAAATCCCGTGTTGGTGTTTTAGTCGGACCTGGTCATAATGGTGGTGATGCTTTGGTGGTAGCGCGGGAGTTATACTTGCGGGGGTTTGAGGTTTGGATTTACGCACCTTTTACTAAGTTAAAGGAATTAACAGGACAGCATTTTCAATATGCTCAAAGTTTAGGGATTCCGGTTTATTCCACAGTAGAAGAATTACCAAATTGTGATTTTTTAATTGATGGTTTATTTGGATTTGGGTTAGAAAGAGAGTTAACAGATCCCATTGCTTCAGCAATTAATTATTTTAATCAAAGTAATCAGCCAATTTTCAGTATTGATTTACCTTCCGGTTTGCACACTGATACGGGGGAAGTGCTAGGAACTGCTATTAAAGCAACTCATACTTTTTGCCTGGGTTTGTGGAAGTTGGGGTTATTGCAAGACCAAGCTTTAGAATATATTGGCAAAGCAGAATTAATTGATTTTGATATTCCTTTAGTTGATATACATGCAGTTTTAGGAGACATACTGCATATTAAACTTATTACTAGAGAAACCGCGCTGGCAACTTTACCTTTACCCCGTCCACCAATTACCCATAAATATAAAGAAGGACATTTACTGTTAATTTGCGGTTCTCGGCGTTATGCTGGAGGGGCAATTTTAACGGGTTTGGGAGCTAGGGCTAGTGGTGTGGGTATGCTATCTATAGCTGTACCTGAGTCGATTAAGCCGCTATTGGTTTCTCATTTACCAGAAGCTTTAATTATTGGTTGTCCTGAAACGGCATCTGGGGCAATTTCTGATTTACAGTTACCAGAGAATAGTAGTTTAAGTGGTTTTAGTGCGATCGCCTGTGGTCCCGGTTTAACTCAAGATAGCACAGAAGTAGTAAAGGAAGTGATAGAGAGCGATCGCCCTTTACTTCTCGATGCTGATGGTTTAAATATTTTAGCCAAATTGGGAACTATACCTACCTTGCAACAACGTCAAGCAGCAACGGTACTCACACCCCACACAGGAGAATTTCAGCGACTTTTCCCCGATGTCCCCAACACCAAAACCGACAGAATCAAAGCTGTAGAAACAGCAGCAGCCCAAAGTGGCGCGGTAGTATTATTAAAAGGTGCGAGAACGGCTATATCCAATCCTCAAGGGATAGTTTGGATAAATCCCGAAAGTACACCAGCTTTAGCCCGTGGTGGTAGTGGAGACGTGTTAACCGGCTTACTGGGTGGACTTTTAGCCCAAGCTGCAAATAAAGCGATTCCTCTTGAGGATATTGTAGCGACAGCCGCATGGTGGCATTCTCAAGCGGGAATTTTAGCCGCAGCAGAACGGACAGAATTAGGTGTAGATGCTTTTACTTTAACACAATATTTAATACCAGTTGTGAAAAAATAGATGATGCGATCGCCTGGTAAATCAAGAGTGGGTTAGGTGATAATTTTTTCAGATTACGCAAAAAGTCAGAGAGCGATCGCCAGTTTTTGGTAAAACAGCTATTTGGTTGTAAGTTCCGCGTCAACCTCAGCTTTAATTTCAGGAATTGCGATCGGTCCAATTTTGATGGGAATAGTAATAGTAGGCTCAAAATAAACTTTGTTTTTCGCTTTGGGTTGCGCTTGTTCACCTTCTCCACCAACTAACAGCTGCTGCTGTTCTGGTAATAAATCTACAAACAATTGATTTGACATAGCTTTTAACCTCACTTACTGATATAAATATAATTACCAGTGCTTTTCAGTGTAAGTATTACTGCCTGAGAATTCATAAATCTGAGGTTATAGATTCTTTGATGAAAAGTAAGATTTTACTGCTGTACGGTTACTGGTGAAGGGCATTTTCTGACTCATAAATACTGTTAAATAAAGGACTCTAAGATGATTACATTTGTTAATGTTTTTACTGTGCTGCCAGAACGTCAACAAGAAGCATTTGAAAATATTAAGCGCGTATATACAGAAGTAGTACGATATCAACCAGGCTTTATTTCTGCACGTTTGTTAGTTAGTGATGATCAGGTAAGAGTGACAGCGATCGCGCAATGGGAAAGTGTGGAAGATTTAGCAGCACTGAGAGAGACGCAAGGATTCAAAGATTTACATAATGAAGCATTTTATGAGGCGATCGTTTCTAATGATCCTCATAGTTACAGCACAGAGATTCCGATTACAAAATCAAGTTGAATGATGGTCGTTGGGAGAGAACAAGGGGAGGCGATCGCTTGTACAAGAAAATAGGTTTTAGTGAGGCGATTACCTCTTATGAATTAGGAAGGTAGTTTAGTTAGTGATTACTATTAATAAATTAATAATAGATACACTGTTGATCCTTGGGTTCCTAGTTTCTCCTAATCATATATTTAAACCTCATTTTCTATTTTAGAAAAAATTTCCTTCCAACATTCTAATATATGTTGATTTTTGTCTAATGGATCTTTTCCACTAACAAGACTTGTCTTCGCTTTTTTTGCAATTTCTACTTTCCATCCCTTCTCAAGATTTATATTATTCTTTTTCGCAAATTGTTCTACTTGAGGAATAATTGGTGTATCTTCTACAACTACATCATCAAAATCATCTATAGCTCTATTAAGATAAGTTTTCGTAATTATTTTTGCTAAAAATTCCCTTGGGAATAAGTCTTCTACCTCAGCATTCTCTATATTGAGGATTTTGCCAATCATAATAATTTTGTCAGATGCACCATTATATAGATTGCTATTTAATTGCTTTTCCATACCTTGACCTGAAGAATCAGAATCAAGTATTACATAAGGTAAATTATCATCCTTTCCCATTATAATAGGAGCTATTAAACTAATTCCCTTAACTCCACCTGCGGGTATAAAGATTATTTCTCTTTTGGGTTTAATTAAGCCTTTCCCAATTAAATAATTTTTAATGGAACTAAGATAATACTGATCTGACGCTCCTTCTACAACTACTGGTTGACATCCTTGTAAAAGTGTATCTGAAACACTCAATCCCAGCGCAGCATGTACAGGATAAATAGATTGTGATTGTGCAGAATTTTTCTCTCCCGCCCGTAAATCTGAGGATACGAATGTTAAACCATTTTCATTGATATATACTGATTTAACTCGCTCCAGATGATCTGGACTTACCAAAAAAGGAGAGTGTGTGGTATATACAAGTTGGTTGGTTTTTGATAAATTTGCAAAGAATTCTGATAAATCTCGTTGTGCAATTGGATGTAAAGTCATACCAGGCTCGTCAAGCAGTAAGATAGCATCCTTGTGGGTATCTTCACTTTCTACTAAGAAAATAAGGTAAAAGCTTAAAAACCACTGTAATCCAGTACTACGTCCTTCTAGTTCTATTTCTTCAGGACGCTTGTCATCTGAAACCCAAATCCGAAAGTGATCTCCATCTGCTTGGAAGCGGAATCTGTACTCACCTTGTTTCCACCAATCACGAAACTTATGAGTTAATTCTGTACTTGCTGACTGGAGTAGAATATCTCTTTGTTTTTTCTTTTCTGCAATTTCTTGAATTTGTTCTTCACTAGGTCGTCCTTGTTGAATTGGAAAGTCTTTTCCTAATTCTAGAATTTCTGTGGGATCTAAGTTGACAAACTCAAATAAAACTTTTAATGTCCTTGCTTTAGCTTCCTCACGGCTACCTAAATTATCTCTATTCAGATTCTCAATCACATGAGGTAAGTATATTTCAGAGTCAAGATTACCATAATTAGAATAGTAGACAAATACAGGAAGGTTGTTTAATACTAGGGTACGTGCTTCTTGATTTTTTTGTGGATGAGGTCTTTTAATGACTTTAAGCATGTCATCAATTGATTCAATTGCACTTGTCAATAAAGTTTCAATAAATGAATTTTCTCGTATGTTTTCAGACTCATATTCGGACATTATTAATTCTATTTTTTCTAGTTTTTTTTGGTCAATTCTGTCATCTTTTACAGTTCCTAAAATGCTTAGTGCCTGATCAATTCTACTGATTAAATCCTGTCTAAAATCTTCCTCGATTTCATCTATAGTTGATGTACTAGCTTTAGATTTAGTGTCTAATAGTAATTTTTGTACTTCAGATTTATCAATGTACCTTAGAGGTTGTAAGGCATCTGGAAAACCTATATAATAAGTTCCATCAAAATCTTTTTGAACTGAAGTAATTTTGACATCATCTATAGTTGTACCTGTCAAATTAGAAATTTCTTCCGCAAGACTGTTAGACAATTCAAAATAAGTACTGATAAATACGGGTTTAGATGACATCGATCTAATTTCATTAAACCGTTTACGTGGATAATCTGCTGTTGGTTTAATTTCACCATCTTGAGCAGGATTCAACTTCCAAAGTGCCAGTAAAAGATTAGTTTTGCCAGATTCATTAGTACCAATTAGTGAAGTAACGCTATCTACTTCAATCCAGCCACTATCATCTACAGATCGAAAATTTAGAACTCTAAATTTTAGTAGTTTCATTATTATCACCTTAACTTTAACTGTGAAAATGAATAGTTACAAAAACATTTATATAAATTACTAATAAATAACTGCAAAACACATTTATGTTTGTAAATTTTTTAACACTCAAGCAACAATATCTGTGTTATTTTATGCAGCTACCTATGTGTTTTTGAACTAAGTACCAGTATAATCGTACTTCTTCAAAAAAGCAGCAGTTAATACGATTAATATTTTGTGGGATAAAATGTGAAACTATGATAGAAAAACTTATATTTTGATTACCATTATTGTGTTGTTGCAGCGATCGCACTTTTCCCACTTCAGCTTATATTCAATTTAGTCAAAATCTTTAGATACAGTGGGTGATGAGGGATTTGAACCCGCAACCAATAGATTAAGAGTCTACTGCTCTACCGTTGAGCTAATCACCCACACATGAGAATCATGATAGCAGAAGTTTTTGGCTGACGACAATAGCTAAAAGGAAAAAACTTTTAAATTGGGAATTTGATCGCGAAAGTGATTTGATTATCGGCACTTTCAGCTTGAATTGTCCCGCCTAAGCGTTTTACCATTGTTTTAACTAACGCCATTTCTAAGCCTGTGTCGCTGGATTTCCAAGCGGTATTTTTGGTTAAGCGGTGAAATGGTTGGAAAATCCGCGCGAGTTCTGATGAGGGAATTTCTACACCAGAGTTGCTAATTTTTAATTCTATGTTGTCTGTAATCATTTCTACAGAAACGCTGATTTTTTCTCCTGCTGGTGTACATTGACAGGCTTGATTGAGTAATTCTGTAACAATTCTTTCTAAGTCGGTAATGTCGGTTTCTAATGGTGGTAAAGTTGCCTCAATATCGAGAGTTAATTTTTGCTGCTGACAGTTCATTACATCCCGAAATGACTCGACAATGGGAGGTAGCCAAGTTTGCAAGTCAATTTTAATTAATGTGGGGGGTTCTGGTTCGATTTTTAAGTATGTTAAGGTGAGCAAATCGTTGATTAATTTGCTTTCTCTGCCACATTCATTATGTAAAATCTGCAACAGTTGAGGAACTAAATCTAAGTCTAATACTCCTTTGGGAGTAAATAAACTTTCTAAGGTTTGCGCTGCCAGACTAATGCTAGTTACAGGTGTGCGTAATTCTTGAGAAAGCCGTTTGAGAAATTCATTTTTGCGACGTTCTCGTTTTCTAATTTCCTTGTCTTGCGCTCTGGTTTTCTCGTATAGTTGAGCTTGGCGGAGTGCGATCGCGCATTCACTGGCTACCTGTTGTACTAGGGCTATTTCCCACTCCGTAAAGGCTTCTTCGGTGTATCTAAATAACCAAATATTCCCTAAACTACCTTTAGTATCAAAAATGGGTATAGCTAATTGGCTGACTACTTGTAATTGTGGATGCCATCCGGGAACAATTTCTACTGCTTGACGGGTTTGTTTTCGCAGTAGAGGTTGATAAATTTCTAGAAAATCGGCAATTTCCCTATTTAATCCCTGCGTATAAGGAGGACTTAAGCTATACTCACAGCTAATAGTAGCAGTAGTTTGACTACTATCATAAAGTTCAATTTGGCATCGTTCTAATTGTAATAATTGTGCCAATTCTTGAACTACAACTTGCAATACTGGTTGGGCATCTAAACTATCACGAACTTTTTCCGTGATCCGACTCAGCATTGCTTGGCTATTTTGTATTTGTTGTAGTTTAGCTGTGTGTTGCTGTTGTTGCCATTCTAGTTGAATTTGTAGTTGTTTAATCTGTTGTTGTAAATCTGTTTGATACACACCAATACTTATTTGTGTAGCTATTTGTTTGAGTAAATCAATTTCTACCTGTTGCCATTGACGTTGATCTCGACAATGCTGGACTATTAATAAACCCCATAAATCTGTTTGTGCTGGTGTTTGTAACAAAATTGGCACTACTAAATTCGCTCTGACTTGCAAAGCAGCTAAAAAATCTCTTTGACAAGGATGTAAACCTGTAGTGTAAATATCCTCAATTACTTGCACACCACCGCGTTTATAACGTTCTCGATGCTCAATATCAAAACAGAGATCGTTAATTTTTTGACCTAACAATGCTGCACCAGCAGTAATAGTTGATTCAGCAATAATTATTCCCCCTGTGGGTTCGGTAAAGCGGTAAACTAAAATGCGATCGCTCTCTAAAAGTTGCCGTAATTCTCTGACTGTCTGTTGGAGAAACATTTCTAAATCAGATAACTGCCGGATTCTCAGTGCAGTCGCTTCTAGCAAACGCTCTATTTCTGCTTGTTTCCCCCCCGCTTGTTCTGCTTGTTTTAAATGTGTAATATTGCTACTCGTACCAATTAATCGATAAATGCGTGAATTTGCATCTCTTAAGGGTGTTAAAGTGGTATTCCACCAAGTTGTTACCCCCTGAAATTGTAAACACTGTTCATAGGAAATTGTTTTGCCAAAGCGCACACAGTCAGCATAACGCTGACGCACTCTAGCCGCATCAACTGGAGACAGAACTTCTTCTGGTTTTTTTCCCCGCAGTTCCTCGGAACGCATACCAATCCAGCGTTCATGGGTAGGATTCAGCGCCAAATAGCGAAAATCCCCGTCTTCCAGAACATCAACAACAAAGATAGATGTCTGCATAGAATCATACATACTCAGTAGGAATTGCTCACTACTGTTTTTTTCATCTACTTCTGTACCAAAGGGCAGGTAAGGAGATGTTGTCTGTGTTAACTCTGGGATCGATTCAACTGGATTTCTATTCATGCGAGAGTCCCTGTTATCTATTCTGACTCTTCTAGGCGCTTTATGCTGTTGATGCTCTTGAGAAAATATTGTTTAGCGCCTAAAGTTAAACATCGTCAATATTACTTATAAAGCTTGTATTTTATTCTACATTTAATTGTAAATGTGGGAAAGTTGTTTTGGCGAAAATCGCACAAATACCACTGTTTACAGTTGAAAATGCAGATCAGCTTTCCGGGGTAATGATAGGAGTTAAGTCATTGTTAATAATGTTTTAAGATTTTTGCACGTACTGAGTGGCAATTGACTTTTCATTTTCATAATTTTTACAATTCTTAATACAAAATTCGCAAAAAGTGGTTATTTACAGAGGCATAGGTACTATAAATAACACTTATCCAATCATTAATCACCAATCACTGATGATTCATCCCCAGCAATCAGTTACTTTAGCAACTTGTAGGCACTAACTCCGGTGATGATTGCTACCAAAAACCAGGTGATAGCTAAACCGACAACTTCCCCTAAAAATAGCTGTGTGTGGCGGCGTAAAAACATCCCTATAACCGTACCTATGGGTACAGCAAGCGCCCAGCTAAAGGAACTAACAAAAATCCAACGCCAAGCGCAGGGGATGGATGGAGAGATTGCTATCCCCCATTGTGCCAGTCCGATCGCCAAACCACCAATACCCCCCGAAATACTCCCCCAGATGAGTCTGAGAGAAATTACCTCAGTGGTGGGTACAATCCAACCTAAAGCACCAATACCAATTGCTGTAATAACCGCCCAAGTTAACAGCGTAGATAACACCCATCTATAGGAGGATATATTATATTGTCTCAGTATACAACCCTGTGGCAGTGCGATCGCTATTGCCCCAAATACTGCTTGTAAAATGCCAATATCTGGCTTCTCACCAACTTCTACAAATAAGAGACTGAACAAAAAACCGCTTAAAGTAGCTAAAGTCCACCTCAATGCAAAACTACTTAACTGAGGTTTTACAGAAGTAGATTCCATTAACGTTTCTCCAACTTTAAGGGTTTAACAGCCTTAGTTGCGAATATTTCCGAAAATACTTTACGTCGTTGCTTTGGTGCTTCCGGGGCAATGTAACCCCATAGACTTTCCCAATAAAAGAATGATATACCAGAAAAAGAGCGATCGCGCACCACTTGCACCTGTTCTTTAATTTGCTCAATATTTACCGGTTTTCGCACAGTTCCCGTAGAAATTCCCACCCCCACAGGAATTTTAGTTTTTGCTAATTGCACCACCGGCTGTTCTAATTCCGCAATAAAAGAATTTTTATCATCTCGATACATTTGTAAAATCAACTCATCTACTAAATCTAGATTCAGCCAAGTTGCCCAATCTTGCAAATAATATTTATAGGAAAAAGCTTGAGAATTAGGAGAAAGAGAAATTTTTACATAGGGTTTAACTGCTTTTACAGCTTGATAAATCTGTGCTACAAAATTAGTAATCTTGTCAGCCCTCCAGCGCATCCATTCCCCATCAAAAGGATTACTCGGAGGATGTTGACCTTTATGTTCTTGTTGATAAAGTTGAATAGTAAAAGCATCATAACCAAACTGTACAGGCATTCCAAAATGGTCATCAAATTGAATCCCATCCACATCATAATTACTGACAATTTCCAAAATTAAACCCTTAATAAATTCCTGTACTTGTGGATGCAGAGGATTTAACCAAGCTTGTTGATTATGTACACCATGATTTACCTCTTCTCGTAAATTTTCCCCAACTAAATTTACCCCGGCTTGTCCAACTGTTAACCATTCTGGATGTAATTTTGCCAAAGTCGAATTTGGTGGAGTCATTAACCCATATTCAAACCAAGGAATCACACTCAAACCCTGACTCTTAGCAACTTTCACCAACTTAGCTAAAACATCATTCCCCCCATGCATCCAATTCAGCAGAGGTAAAGTCTCATAACCAGTTACAGGTTTAGCAATATTACTTTTATAAACAGTAAAACCCCGATTCCAAACCACAGGATAAATTGTATTAAAATTTAGTTTCGCCAGTTGGTTGATAGCGCGATTAATTCCCCAAGGCACAAATAATACACCACTAGCCACATTAGTCAACCAAACACCGCGAATTTCTGTAGTTAGAGGCTTTGTAGATTGAGATGCAACTGGAGTTACAGAAAAAGGTAATAATGTTAAACTCACTACAAACCCTAAACAGAGTAAAAACAGAAAATAACGGCGCGACACCCACTTCATCTGGTAATAAACTTAGTTTTTTCACATCTATCTAACTACAAAATCCCATCAAAAGGATCACAATTCTGTAAAGATATAGCAATTTATTACCAAAAATCTGATTTATATAAAAAAATCTGTAGGGACAGTTTCCAAATTGTCCCCCATGAGTTTAGCTATCAGCACCCAGTAAAACCTTACACTATGAGTTGTGATGTTCTTGTTGATTCAACCAAGTTACTAAATCAGCAATTTCAGAAATATTAAACAACGCTACACCTAAATTTTCTAACTGTTCTACATCTAAACCCTTAACTTTTTCCATTATTTCTGCATCAAGTTCTCCAAACCTCTGATTAAGTAACAGCAAGCAAAATTTAACTGCTTCTTTTTGTTCTCCTTGTCGTTCTCCCTTTTTCTCTCCCTTTTGTTCTCCCTTCTGGAAAATATCTTGATAAATAACGGACTCCTTCATAATATCCTCGCTTAACAATTGACGAATAAAGTTTTTCTCAAACCGCAGACCTGCTAAAATCTCGGTGTAAGCTGCAATATCCTGTTTAATCTCCTTATCTGCAATTTTAGCAAGATTATTCGCAACCTGAGATAATAAACCTTGAGGTGAATCTGTCTGCGTTAATGGTGCTAATGGTAATAATGCCAGATTATTCAAGAATAGTTCTGGTTCTTGTTCCCACATTCTAATCACACGATAACGATGATTTGTGGTTTCATTGATGTAGGCTTCAGTAAAAGCATTTTTGTTGTTTGTTTCTTGCAAGAAAATCACTACTTGGGTGACAGCAACTTGATATTTACGTATTAATCTCACCGAGTAATCTAACATCCGTAAAGGAATAGGAGTTTTAGAAGTTGCTTCGGTTTGAAATTCTAGATGTAAAATCCGGTTTTCTGTTTGGAGGAAAGTAACAAAATCAGCGCGAATTGGTTCTATACTTAATTCAGTTTTTAAAACTTTGATAGTTTGTGGTTCTTCAGTCAATAACCACCGGGCAAAATCCAGAGGATATTTTTCAGCTAATAATTTGCACAGGTTGTCAAAACTCACAGGTTTATTTAAAGTATCTTAACATAAGATTGATATAACAATCAGCATTATACCATTCAATTGCATAGAAAGTTTTGTTAGCTTGGAAATTGACCATTTAATAATGATGGTGGCATCAGATTACAGACAATAATTGTTACTATCTAATGCACCCTACAAAAAAAGGATATTTTCTGAATTGCAACTATTTCTTACTAACAGCTAACTAAAATCTTTCCACACCAGCAAACTGCTGAGATACAGCCTGTGCAGCTTCACCACAAGTACGCGGTGTAGGAAAAATCTTCCCAGGATTTGCTAAACCTTGGGGGTTAAAAACCTGCCTTACCCATTGCATAGTTTCTAAATCTGCTGTACTAAACATATCTGGCATATAACATTTTTTATCTGCACCAATGCCATGTTCACCAGAAATACTCCCACCAACTCGCACACATAACTTGAGAATTTCTCCTCCTAATTCTTCCACCTTTTCTAAAGCACCGGGGACAGAATTATCAAATAAAACTAGCGGGTGTAAATTTCCATCACCAGCATGAAACACATTAGCAATAGGATAACCAAATTTTTGGCTTAAAGCCTCAATTTCTGTTAACACATAAGGTAATTGAGTCCGAGGAATCACCCCATCTTGCACATAATAATCAGGACTCATATGTCCCGCAGCCGCAAAAGCCGCTTTTCTCCCTTTCCATAATTTTAATCTCGTATCTAAATCAGCCGCAGAAGTAACATTTCGCGCTCCATTTTTCTTACAAATTTCTGCAACACGCTTTTTATTAACTTCTACTTCTACATCTAAACCGTCTAATTCTACTAACAAAATAGCCGCCGCATCACGAGGATAACAATTAGTAGCTACCACATCTTCTACCGCATTAATACTAATATTATCCATCATTTCCATCCCACCAGGAATTATCCCTGCGCTGATAATATCAGAAACACTTTCTGCGGCTGCTTCCACACTGGTAAAATCAGCTAATAAAACACAAATTGATTCAGCCGTTTTGAGAATTTTCAAAGTAATTTCTGTAGCAATACCTAAAGTTCCTTCAGAACCGACAAACACACCAGTTAAATCAAAACCTGGAGTTTCAGGAATTTGTCCTCCGACATCAACAATTGAACCATCAGGAAGAACTAATTTCAAACCTAAAACATGATTAGTTGTCACACCATATTTTAAACAATGTACACCCCCAGAATTTTCCGCAATATTTCCCCCAATGGAACAGATAATTTGACTAGAGGGATCTGGTGCATAATAGAAACCAGCACCACTCACCGCTTGAGTTACCCAACTATTAATTACTCCTGGTTGAACTACAGCGCGTTGATTTTCTAAATCAATATTGAGAATTTGCCGCATTAAAGAAGTGACAATTAAAACTGAATCTTCCGTTGGTAAAGCACCACCAGATAAACCAGTTCCCGAACCTCTAGCGATAAAAGGTACAGAAAATTCATTACATATTTTGACAACTGCTGCAACTTGTTCGGTAGTTCTAGGTAAAACTGCAACTGCTGGACGTTGACGATAGCTAGTTAAACCATCGCATTCATAAGTGATTAATTCTTCCTTGCGTTGCACTACACCTTTTTCACCAAGGACAGCAACAAACTTTTTAATAATTGGTTGCCAATTGATTTGCTTTTTATCTTGGATAAGCATAGATTTTTGATTATTTTGGGTAGATGTTGGTAAATTTGGGAATTTGGAAATTATGGGTTTAGATCATTATAAAGCGATTTGGTGTCATTTTGCTCATCATGTAGGTTGGGTTGAGGTACGAAACCCAACATTAACCCTATGGTTATTTTAAATATGTCAATTTTGAAAATTAGCCCTGAAATTAGCCCTGAAATCAATTTCGGGCTAAAAGCTAAAGTCATCTAAAAGATGACTGAAATAAATTATTAACCCGTTTTAACGGGTTTCTGCTTTAAGCTGGAAATTGATTTCACAGCTTTTGATAAAATTGTAATTTTTGGGGTTTACGGGTTTGCGGTGAGAATTTGTTTTGAATGAACCGCGTTCGCGTATCGTCCCGAAGGGAGGACACGAAGGACGCGAAGGAAAGAGAAAAGAAGAGTTAAATATTAAAAAATAAATTTCCGATATTTATCAATATATCGCTTTTTGTTATCAATTTCTACTAATGCCATACCATCGCTAAAGTTATAACATCTATCAAATTTGCAATCTATCACTATCTGTCCACTTTTATTAATATAACCCCATTTATTGCCTTTCTGAATGGCAGCCAATCCTTCAGCAAAATCTTCAGCATGATTAAATATTATTGGTATAGTATTTTCCCCAAACTTATTGATATAACCATAGTGTTTCTTAATTTTTACATAAGCCATACCTTCTGAAAACTTGCCAACATAATCAAAACATATATCTGTAATATTTTGCCCTAATTTATTAATAAATCCATATTTCCCATTGATTGCTATCCAAGCTATATCTTCATAAAAATTACTAGCATTATCGAACTGTGCTGGAATTACTATTTGTCCACTTTTCCCTAGATAACCAAATTTTCTATCTATCTCGATTGGTGCTAATCCTTCATTGAAATTACGAGCATCATCAAATTGTGGTGGAATTACTAGCTGTCCTGTTCTATCTATATATCCACAGTGTAGATTAACGTCAACTACTGCTAAGTTTTCGGAAAATTCTTCAGCATAATCAAATTGTGGTGGAATTACTAGCTGTCCTGTTCTATCTATATATCCATACTTATAATTGATTTTAACTTTTGATAAATTTTCATAAAAATTACAAGCATCATCAAACTGTGGTGGAATTACTAGCTGTCCTATTTTATTAATATATCCATACTTATTATTGATTTTAACTCTTGCTAAGTCTTCACAAAAATTGTTAGCTTCATCAAATTGAGGTAGAATAGTAATTTGACCTATTTTATTAATGTATCCATACTTATCTTTTATCTTGATTGGTTTTAATATATTACAAGAACTTGATACAATTAAGATGTTTTGTTTTAAATCCTGTAATGCTTCATCAGCATTTTGATAACGCTGCTTAAAATCATATCTAACCATTTTGGTCAAAACTTCTGCTAATTTATTACTTACTTGAGTATGTTCTTGCCAAATAATCTCACCATTAGCATCTTCCTCTAACTTGAGAGGATTATCTATTCCTGTTAATGCTTGAATAGCTATTATTCCCAAAGCATAAATATCACTACTTAATTGAGGTCTACCTCTACCTTGTTCTGGGGGTGCGTAACCTCGGCTACCGATAGGAATACTAGGAGTAAAGTTCCCAGAAATAGTTGATGTTTTAACAAGACCAAAATCAATTAAAACTAATTTATTATCTGATGTTCTCCGTAAAATGTTTGATGGTTTAATATCTCGGTGAATTACATTATTTTGATGAACGAAAGCTAAAACTTCCAAAATTTCTTCTAAAAATTTAATTACTTCTGTTTCACTCCAAGGCTGGCCAGAAATAATTTCTTGACTCAAATCGTTACCATCAATAAATTCTTGGACAATATGTAATTCTTTTCTGTCCTCAAAATAGGCATAAAGTTTAGGTATTTGGTCATGACTCTGACCCAGCTTATATAAAGTTTCAGCTTCTTGATTGAATAGCCGTAAAATATCTTCTTCAGGAATATTTTGATTATTTGGATGTGGATCAAGTACCTTCACAACGCATTTAGGTTTCGGATTAGTTGGTATATCTAAATCTTCAGCAAGATAAGTTTTACCAAATCCACCTTCCCCCAATTTTTGAATTATTTTGTAACGCTGTCTTAGTATTGTTCCAATCATAATTTAGACTAAATAATCAAGATTTATCAACTTGGAAAATAAACGTTAAATTTTCTTACAAACTAACGAAAACTCAATAAAATCGGTCAAACTAAGATTGACGTGATATCTTGGCCTCCTTTTACCCCAAATCAGTAAATAAATTTACCAGTCTTGTCGATATAGCTAGATTGATGGTCGATAACTACTAAAGCCAAGCCGTCAGAAAATTGTCCAGCCCAATCAAATTGCGGTTGAATGGCTAAACGACCGTTTCTGTCAATGTATCCCCATTTGTGATCAATTACTACTACTGCTAAACCTTCAGAAAAGGTTTCTGCCCAATCAAATTGCGGTTGAATTACCCAACGGGCATTTTGATCAATAAAGCCATATTTTCCTCGGACGCTGACTATAGCTAAACCGTCGGAAAATTCCCCCGCACCATCAAATTGAGCTTTGATGATCCAATCACCATTTTTGTCAATATATCCCCATTTATCGCCAACTTCTACACCTGCTAA
>DATGXQ010000219.1:0-30449 GCA_035298905.1 Nostocaceae cyanobacterium
AACAATGCCCAAAGGTAAGCATATTCTGGGGAGTTAGTGGACTCTAGCCCCACAAGCTGGGTTTCATCTAGCCGCTTCTGGATACGGTAATGACGTAGATAGTCACCAATTCTCGATATACCACTGTAACCTGCTTGACAGTAAACAATTCGCCCATTCAGGAAAAACACAAACCAAGATTGGGGTTTGTTGTCTCCCAAAGAGCGAGGTTTTTGAACTTCATCACCAAGTTTATTACCCTGGTAGACGTGGGCTTCTACCCACAACTGTCCTGTACGCTGTCCTAGTTCAATTAATTGCAGGATGCTGCAAATATCAATCTCGTTTAAATTTCCCTGCATCTAGTTACAAAGCACTCCTTGATATTTTAGTTAAGATTACTCGTTTAATTGTCCCTTGATCTGGTGATGGGGTATGGGTTATGAGGTATGGGGAGAATTTTATTTCCTTCCCCTTTGCTCCCCATCTCCCCTCCTCTGCCTTCATTATTTTCTCTTGCGAATTTATATTCTTCAATTACGAAAGCGAAAAATTACCCTATCCACGTTAAAATTTTGTAATAATAATTGGGGAAAGATAGTGATCACACGGAAGTCATCATCATACTTAACGGAGGAGAATATAAAAGCGACGTCTAGTCGCTATACTCAATTAATAAAGTTAAAGTAACAAAAAGAGATATATCACGCCTATAAATAGTTTTATCTGGCTTGTGCTGCTAAACTTAAAAGTTGAACAAGACAAGTTAACAGAATTATCTCAGGTATATCCCCAAACTCGAACGTCAAGTGCATCAAAAGGACTAGCGGTGTGCTGTATTTAGCAGAAGTACAAAAGCAGAAAGGTGGCTTACTCAGTGGCGGTGGCAAGACCGAACTCAGACTGCTAGCTTGTCAGCAGAGTGATCAAAATTGGAACAATGTACCGGAGGAGACGATCGCTGCTGAAGAAGCCAGTAAATTAAATGATGGCGCACTGGTATTAGTGGAATTAAGCCCAAATCGCCAAATACAGCGAATCCAAGAGGCTGGGCGGCCACTGGTAAACATTTTGCAAAATTTCTCTCGCCAACTCAAAAACTTTAAGCAAAAAGAAGACGAAATTGAGCAGTGGAAACAATCACTGATGTTTCAGGTGCAAGAGTTGAACCGTCGAGAGATGGATCTAGATGCCAGGCTGGAACAACTGCAAGAACAAGAGGACAAGTTTCAAACTCTAGAAGCGGAAAAACAAGCAGTTGAATCCTTACGGGAAGAAATTAAGCAGTTACAAACAGATTTAGAACGGAAAAGTCAAGAGCTAGAAGGTGCTTGGGAACATCTTAGAGGTGAACAACGGCGTTTAGAAGAGTTTAAAGCAGAAGCCAAGCCTGGGGCTACATTGGATGAAGAACAAAGTCGCAGCTTGAACGAGTTACTCAATCGTCTTTCTGGTGATGGCGCGGCGACAGAGAGTGTCAGAGAACACCTCAATCAGTCGGCTGAATTTGCACAGAGACAGCAAGAAGTTATGAACCAATACTGGGAGCAGTTAGAGAATTTACGTAATGCTTCTCAACAACAACAACAGGAATTAGAACAGTTAGAACGAACACTGTGCGATCGCCAAAACGAATATCAACAAGCTCTAATTAATCTAGAACAACAAAAAACCCTCCATCAGACAAACACAACCTTACTAAATAATAAACAAGACTTTTTACGCCTCCTCAAAGAACAGTTACGCCAGGAAGAAGAATTGCAACTCCAGATTCAAACCATCGCGGCTAACTCCAGTGATACGGGTACTGGACAGCAGGTTAATGTGGAAGCTTTACAGAAAATGTCCCTAGAAGAACTGCAAAAAAAAGTCCAAGAATTACAGGACAATTTGCGGACTAACTCTAGTTTTGTGCAAGAACAAGAACAAGAACTAAACTACAAAAAAGAAACCATTGAGGAATTAAAAAATAAGCTTAAACAAGCTAGTGGTGAAGAACTCAAACGAATAGAAACCGAACTAGCCGATGAACAAGACGGCTATGAATTTCTCAATCAAACCCTCATTGGACAGCGCCGCAGCTTGCTAGAAAGTCAAAGCATTCTCAGACAACATCAAAATGTTTTGCTGGGAAGAATTAGTAATATTAATCCTATTACCTTAAGCGGAGATAGCATAGACTTTAAGCCAGTGCTAAACCAAATGGAAACCCAACGCCAACACAAATCACAGCAAATTCAAAAGTTAGAACAGGAAATTGAGCAAACCCGCTCTAGTGTTGAGCAAGAACAAAGTAAAATTGAACAGCAAAACCAGGAATTAGCAGCCAAACTGCAAGAGTTAAAAGCCCTTGAAGAAAACTTAAATACATTACGGACATCAGCTATTGAATCTAGAGTGAAGGTTAACTTCTGTCAAGACACATTACAACCAATTCAAGATGCTCTTGATGGTTTAAGGTTAAAGTTGCAAGTGATGACTGAATCTAGCGAAAGTCAACAACAAGTAGTTAGAGATATGTGCCAAACCTTGCAAAGTTTGGTTCATCAACCAGAGTTGTTAGCATCTTAGACAATTCAAAATTCAAAATTCAAAATTCAAAAGGAGTTAAAAGCTTATTCAATCTTAATCCAGTCGCCTTCGACTTGAGCGATCGCACCTCCGGGGAAAGGATCGGTTTGAGAACGGTTAGGAGCATTTATTAAGGCCACTAACTTTTCTATATGCTCAAAGCTTGGTGCATCCCGCAAAATTGCTTGTAAAATCTGACGCATTACCCTTCTCTGGAGTGCTAGAGGTGCTATTTTTAGTTTTTTGCGATTTAAGCGTAGAGGTAAAGAGTAATTTTCCCCACTTTCCATTACCTCCTTTCGCAAAAAAGCCGCAGCTTGTTCCAGATACTCTACCTCTGCTTGTAATAACTCCGCAGTTTGGGCTAAATTTCTTTCTACTTGGGGGTTGAAATTTTCGCATAAATATGGTAATAGTTCATTCCTAATGCGATTCCGCGCATATTTTAAATCTTGGTTTGTGCTATCTTCCCAAATTGTTATGTTAAAATCTTGACAAAATTTAGCAGTTTGGGGGCGAGTAAATTCTAATAAAGGACGTACTAACAAAATATTTGCTGTTAAAGGACGTTGCCAAGTTAAAGCCTGTAAACCATCAGCACCAGTACCTCGAATAAGATTATACAGCAAAGTTTCCGCGCGATCGCTTGCCGTGTGTCCCGTCACCACATATTTAAAATTATTCACTTCAGCAATATTAGTTAAAGCTTGATAACGCCAATCTCGCGCTTTCGCTTCACTATTTATCACCTCATTTGCAGATTCCAAATAAAAAGGTACACCCCAATTTTCGGCTAATTTCCCCACATATTCAGCATTAGCTAGAGAATCATTTCTCCAGCCATGTTCACAATGAGCGATAGCTAAATCCCAGTTCCATTTAGCTTGTAAATCTAACAGTAACTTAATCAAACATAGAGAATCTTGTCCACCAGAAACAGCCACTAATAACCGTTGATTCTTGCTAAATAAATTGCGAGAGCGAATAGTGCGATGTATTTGAGCATGTAAATCAGTCCATACCATGACAGCCCCATTATAAAAATTGAATTATACCTAATTCTTTTACCTGCCATTGACTAGGTTTAAAAGGAGAAATTAACGCGGGTTTGATGAGTATAAATTTTTGGTTTTCTGGATAATAATTAATACATTCAAACAATAATTGGACAATGGGTAAATTATCTGCATCGACTTTTAAATTAGCTTTAGGAACTAAACACTGATCAAGTCGGTTAGGTTCTAAAATCCAGAACATACCCCTGAATTTACCTACTTTTTCGAGTATTATCGGCTGATTTATATCCTGAAGATGTTTTTCAAAACTGTCTTTTGTGACTACTACATCTATGGCATAATCAGCGAAAAAGTCTGGTTTATCATTATAAGCAGATAACCAAGGAGATAGTTTGGGAACAGGAATTTGAGGGGTAGAAATTACTGGTTTTGGAGTTGGTTCTGTTTCCACAACTTCTGGGTTATCTGTGCTAACTTCTAGTTGTAATTCATTAATAGAAGTTGTATCTTCAGATGGTGAGGTGTTGGTGGGTATCTGAATTTCTGTAGGAGTTAGATTTTCTGGGCTAGGGATATTTTCACTAATATTCTCACTAATATTTAATTTTGGGGGTTGAGACAAATCGGCTATAATTTGATTTAGGTTATTTAATTCAGATTGAATTAGCGATCGCTGTTCAGGACGGGCATTTAATTTATTTTGTAAAAGCACGATCATTTCTGTAACATTTTTGATTAAATCCTGAACATTTTCTACTATTTTTATTCCTCTATTTAACCCGTATTCATTGATAATTTGTGTTTGATTCCGATTAAAATTTTGAGGTAAATTTTCTAAATCTATTTTCAGTTGTAAATTGTGCAGATAAAGATTTTTTGCCCATTTAATAGCCTCTTGAGGAAATAGTTCTAATTTTATCGGTGACGATAAAGGACTAAAATTAAGTCTATCGGGAACAAGCGGATAACTACATACAGAGCAACAATCTTGATTGATAGAATTATCATTGCCACAGATCGGACAAGTTAATTTAGACATAAGTAAAATTAATCTCTGAGATAATTACTTGCCAGTATAAAATTATTTTGATTCACACACAAGAGCATTGGAAGATAATTAATAAATGAGTAAGCATATCAATTAGATAACAGTATTGCGAGATACAAATATTGTATATGTACTTCTAAACTAAGGTTATGAAGATTGCTCTATAATTATCAGATTTGTTGAATTAAGACATTTTATATAAAACTGAAAAGATGAGTAATTGTCCATAATGTTTGTTAATGAGATAAATATTTTAGTATTATTCTGTAGAAAACAGAACTTAAAATGACTTATGCTGTCACTACAACATTCTACAAGAAAAGGATATCTTTTTATCATAGTTCTCTAATTAAAAACATTAGAATTTAAGTAAGCCCCGTTTAGTAATTTGCCAACTTTCAGAATCAATACGTGAAGCTATTGCTGGCTTTACTAATTTATAATTAGAAGTAACTTTAATATATCCCTCCAACTCAAAAACACATTGAATGATTGATAAATTAGATTCAGTCACTTGAATATCCCCCTTGGTAACCAAATATTGTTCTATTTCATTAGCTTTTATTACCCAGTAACTACCTCTACCTTTCCATACTTTTTTCACTACTATTGGTTGATTAGCATCAAGACGATGTTGATTAATACTCTCTTCCGTCACCGCTACCTCTATAGACGAATCAGCCAGATAATATGGATTTTGATTATAATTATTAACCAAACGCTCTAAATCATTTTCTGGCTTTTCAAACTCAACACTAGCAGCATTTTTACCTGTATTGTTTTGGAAATAGTGATTAATACTTGATAACAACTGTTGAGCTAAACTAGTCAGTTCTTGATCTTTAGTTAAAGACAAAACCTGCTCATATTCCTCCTTCGCAACATTATATTGTTTCCATACATAGTAAATATGTCCTTTTAATAAATGTCCGTGAGCTTCCCTTGGGGAATATTGCAAAGCATCCTCAACTAAACGGGCTGCAACATCATATTCCTGTTGAATATAGGCTGTCATAGCCTGGTCATAAATTAACTTATATTCATGAGTAATTTTAACACTAAATTTATCATCAACTGATTCATTATTTATAACTGACTCAGATTGATTATCCTTTACTTCTTCTTGAATCTCAATTTCTAAACCTGGATTTTTATTATTGTTACTTGCTACCTCCCATTGTTCTTGTTTTACTGATGTAGGCTGATTTTCTTGTTGCTGAATTTGTATTGTTGAACTTGTAATTTTTGATTCTTTCTGTAACTGCTCGAATTTGTTTTTAAGATTTTCTAGCTGAGATTTTCTTTCTGATATGTTAGCTAACATCACAAAAGATGTATTAAAACTAACAAGTCCATCATATAATTTTTGAATGTATGGATTTGTACTTTCAATAATCCTATTTGTTTTGGGTATTTCCAGTTCAAGCCTTTCTAAAACTTGTAAAACATCCTCTAACAAACAGAAACTCTCTTGTGTTATTTCTATCAAATAAACTGTAATTTTATCAGATATAAAGCTCTCTGAAATATGATATTTATCTTCGGAAAGTACCGAATTATTACTAATATTATTTAACCGCAACTCCAAAGCATTAAACCTTTGCTGTTGCTCATTAATAATTTTTTCTATCTGCTGTTGATTGATTTGCCTTTCTAAATTTAGTTGTGCAAAAAAACGCTCTGTTTGCGAGTGAATCACATCCCTTTCTCTAGTCACCTGCTGTAATTCCAATTTAGCCGTTTCTAATTCTTGAGTTGTTAACTCCAATTCTGTTTCTAAATTAGAAGTAGAAATCTGCTTAAACTCTAACTTTCCCTTAACATCTAACTTCCATTTTAACTCATCAGTTTCTATAAAAGACACCTTAGCAGGTAGTATCAACACCAGTCTACTAAAACCCTCATTTGGATATCCCTCACAATCAAATAAATATTTGAGGATATCATATTTAAAAGCATCCATCTTAAAATTAACCTTGGGTAACAACCAGTAATTATCGTCTTCCGTCCCTACCACCCAATAATTACCATATTTCGCACCTTCCAAAAAAATAGCATTTTGATTTTGTTGAACTAAACTCTGCTCTTGCAAAGAAACCTTAACAGCTTTTCTTTCCAAGACGTAAGGTACATGATTATAAATGTCAACCAGTTCTTCAAGATTGATAGTTAGTTTTTCCATTCTCGTTTTTACCAACTATAGTTATGTAATTAATTTTGCCAATAAAACAGCATAAAAATATAATATTATTTAAATCAACTTTAACATTAGAATTGCAAAATACCAAATTCAATTAATAACCATTGATTTTGATCAAAAACAGCCACTTGTGCTCGTTTAGCAACCTTAAAATCAGTTGAATTTGCGGGTTGATAGCCGTTCAGTTTAAAGAAAATTTCAATATTTTGATAATTATACTCAGTAATTTTCAAATTTGGTTTAGGAATGAGATAATATATACCTTCCTCATTGATTATAAAATAGTTTCCTTTACCCTTTAGCACTTTTTCCACAATTACTTCAGTTGTCATACCACAACGACGTTGATTAATACTTTTTTCAGTTTCTGCTACTTCTACTAGATGTAGGTTTGTGTAATTATTGCCTATTTCTTGTTTTTCTGATTCTTGTTGTGATAATTTAACATTATTGCTACTGGTAGAAGTTACCGCTTCGAGGTTGGTTGGAGTTCTATTTTGCAGGAAAGTTTTTTCATTGAGTACAGTAGACTTTTGCAAAATTGTTTCCTGTGGTATGTCATTGAGTACAGTGGAGTTTTGCAAAATAGTGGTCTGTGATATGTCCATTCTAGAGTTACTATTAGGTGTGAAATAATTTGCTTGTTTAGTATGAGATTTGCGGAATTTTTGGTATAAATAAACCATCCATACTAACAATAATGCTGTTAATACACCAGTAAAAAATGTGACAAATGTTGAAAAAGCTTTTTGTTCTTGTATTTGTTGATTTCTAGCTTGTGAGATTTGAATATCAGATTCAGGTACATTGCTAAATATAGAGATTGGTTCTCTTATATCTAACTGTTGAATAGTATCTCTCAGACTATCATTGAGATTAATAAGACGCTTTTTGACTGCTGTATGAGTGACAGTCCCATAAGAGCCTAGATTTCTCCTAACAGCAGGTAAGTCAGTTAACGCCAATAACTTTTGAAGTTTAGCTACATTTTTAATTGTTAAACCTCTGTTTAAAGGCTGAATAATTTTCTGAATTTCTTTTAATAAAACATCTATTTCATTATGTATTCTTATTAATCTTGGTGTTTGGGTACGAAGTAGCAAATCATTATTAACTGTAATTAATTGCTTTACCTTTAAATTAAAATTATTAGTGTTAATTTTTGCTTGGTTGACTTTTTTATCAGACGCTTTTTGAAGCTCTGATAATAAATCAGTAAGAGAGTTATCAAAATCTCTATAACTTTGTTCTATTTTAGAAAATTCAGAACTCTTCAAAGAATCACTAGCTAAGTTTGCTGGTGTTTGATTTGCTAATGAAATAGTTTGATTATCTATATTTGATGATATACTATTACAACTCACGGACAGAGTAGAAATCACTAATAAAGCCATTATTAAATAATAATTTTTGGTTTGCATTGTATTTACCTTTATAATTAGTGTTTACAATGTCTGTGCTGTGAGTTAATTTATGTAATGCTAAATTACCCTGGTAATGATTAATAAAAGTATAGGATACCTAACTCAGCAACTTGCCATTGATTAGTATTTATAGGTTTTAGTAACCCAGGTTTTACAAGTTGAAATATCGCATTAAATCGCATATTTCCCCGACAATAGAATAGAGTTTGAATGGTGATTAAATTATCTTCATTTATTGTAAAATCTGCTTTAGGGATTAAGTATTGAATTTCTTTACCTAGCATCCAGAAAGTTCCTTTACCTTTTTTTACTTCCTGAAAAACTGCTGGTTGAAGTAGTCCGAAACGACGTTGGTTGATACTTTCTTGTGTTTCTGCTATTTCTGTAGTGTAGTCTGCGAAAACCGATGGTTTTTTATTGTAAGTAGAAACCCAAGGTAAAACAGTTTCATCATTGGTTGTAGTAGAATAGTTATTGGGTGTTTGAACTGTTGTTTGCTTTTGAGAACTAACTACTGATTGTTCTACCAATCGATTATTTACAGAATTATCAGCAGGGGTTTTATTATAATCATAATTATTCGATGCAGGTGACTTATTATTGTTCAACAATAAATATTTTTTAATTTTATTTAAATCTGATTCTATAGATGTAAATTTATGGTTAACCTGTGTTTCTAAAGCATCAAACTGACGTTGATTTTCATGTAATATCTTATCTATTTGCTGTTGATATATCTGTCTTTCTGAATTTATTGTTTCAATAAAATCCTTCGTTTGAGAACAAAAATAATCACGCTCCCTACTTACTTGATCAAGCCTGTCTGTCAGTGTTTCAATCTTTTGGTTTGCTAAATCTAGTTCTGTCTCTAAAGTAGGTGTAATACTATTGCTAAAATCTAACTTTCCTTTCTTTTCTAATTTCCAGATTAAATTTTCAGTAGGAATAAGAGCAACTTTTGCAGGTTGGATTACATTAAATCCCCTATTATCATCTAATGAATATCCTTCACAATCAAATAATGATTTAAGGATATCATATTTGAATGAATCTATTTTAAAGTTCATTTTTGGTAATAACCAGTAATGATTATCTTCAGTAGCTACTACCCAATAGTTGCCGTTTTTTGTACTTTCCAAAAAAATAAAGTTTTGGTTTTGTTGAATTAGACTCTCTTCTTGTAAAGAGACTTTAGTAGCCTTTCTTGCTAAAATATGCGGAACATGGTTGTATATTTCTAATAGCTCTGTAATATTTATATTTAATTTTTCCATAAATGCACTTGACCTTGAATAAATACAAACATTAACTGATTGTTAATAGTTAATTGTAAAAATTAAAATCTTAAAATACCATACTCTATTAATTGCCACTCATTTTGAGAAATTTGAGTTACTTTAGCTGGTTGAATAACTGCAAATTTTTCAGAATGTGTTGGTTGATAAGCAGGACAATCAAATAAAGCCTGGATAGTTTCATAATTATACTCTGTAATTTTTAAGTTTTTCTTAGGTATTAAATAGTATATACCACCTTCATCTATGATTTCATAATTGCCTTTACCTCTGCCAACTTTTTCTAAAATCACTGCTTGATTATAACCAAGACGACGTTGATTTATACTTTCTTCTGTTTCCGCTACTTCCGCAACTATGTTAGATGGATTTTTGCTCGGTTCACTAGGTGGTGTATATGGTGGTGTATGAATTGTGGGTGTTGCTGGTGTTGGAGGATGAATAGCACTATTAGGTCTAGAAATACTTGGTTTATTTTGTAATGTAATACGGTTATGATCTGGTTCTTCTACATCAGGTGGATAATCATAATGATTGGTTTTATAATTAACGTTATGACGTAATTGCTCATCAGGGTTATTTTTGGATGTACGAAATTTTTTGTATATAAAAAACATTAATACTGCTAGTAATGATGATAATGCTCCAGTAAAAAAACTGACTCCAGAAAACCCACTACCAGCTTTTATTTTTTCAATTTCGGTTTTTAGATTTTGATTTTCAGCTAGTAATGTTGTATTTTCTGCGTTTAATTGTTCCACAGTTTCCCTATTTGGATTATAGTCAATAGGAGTTTCTGGTTTTCCTGTTTCTACTTCTTGAATACTCTTTCTAAGATTGATATTAAAATTATTTAGAGACTCTTTAATTGCTGTGTTAGTTATATTACCGAACTTGCCAACATTTCTCTTTACTCTATCTTGTTTAGTTAACTTCAGTAATTCTTGAACCTGCTTGATTCCCTCTGTTGTTAAACCTCGATTTAAAGGTTTAACAATTTTTTGAATTTCTCCTAATGTAGTATCTATGTCATTGTGTGAATCTTTCAATTCTTGTGTTTTAGCTTGAGCAAGCAAGTTTTTATTAACCTGAATTAATGCTTCTAACTTGGTATTAATAGTTTGAGTATCTACTTGATCTTGAGCTATTTTTTTAGCAAGTTCATTTTGTTCATTAGCAACTTTCTGAAGTTCTGCTAAAAAATTATTGAGAGACTTATCAAAATCCTTATAAGTTTTTTGCAATTCACTAGATTCAAGGTTTTTTCGAGAAGCTAATAAAGGCTTTTTTGTTGTTTTATTTGCCGTTACACTATTATTTAGATCTTCTGTATCTGAAGATTTGCCTTGACAACCCACTGACAGACAGGAAATTATCAATAAACTTAGTAACAGACGAAATGTGTTTTTTGTCATTGTAGTTACCTCAGTTATTAGTGTTTACAATGTCTGTAAGTGGAGATTTTGTTCATGATATATTCCTTAGTTGACGATTTCTTAAAATTGCAATATACCTAGTTCTGTAACTTGCCAGGTTACTGAGTTCATTAGTTGTACTACTGCTGGTTTGACAAGTTGAAATTTAGGATTTTCCTGAGCGTCTCCTCTACATTCAAATAAAGATTGAATTGTTTGTAAATTGAATTCTGTTATTTTTAAATCCCCTTTTGGAACTAAGTATTGTTCAGTTCTATCCTCAGATGATATCACCCAGTAATTACCTTTCTTGACTCTCTCAATTACGGCTGGTTGATTGCCATCAAGACGACGTTGATTGATGCTTTCCTCTGTTTCTGATACTTCTATGGCATAATCTTTTAAATAATTTGGGTTGTCATTATAAGCAGGTATCCAGTGTAGATTATACTCAGGAGTAGATGGAGGATTAGTGACTGATTGTTCTATGGTTGCTGGTGAGAAATGACTGATATAACCGTCATTTTGTTTACCAACAACTGGTTCTGGTTTAATTTCGGACGGCTGTTCTAGTGGTTTTCTTTCTTGGGTAATTTTTTCATCTATATAAGCAGTCAATTTACCAATTAGTTGCTTTTCTAGTTCAGATTTTAAATTTTCAATTATTGGGATTAATTCAGGAGAATTTGTAATTGGATATGCTGATGGAGATGATGCTTGTGCTGGCTGTTGTTGTGTTGATAGTAGAGATGTATTTTGTGGGTACTGTTCTGGTGCTTTAATAATATTTAGTTCTTTTTGTCGCTGATCAAATTCTTTTTTGATACTTGCTAGTGTGTTTTTAAGTTCTGGAAGCTTAGTTGAATTACGGAAATTAGAATTAAAATCTTGTATTTGATCATTAATCTTTTGAATCTGCGGATGTTCATTGTCGTGAATTCTAATTATTTTTGGTAGGGATTGTTCAAGTTCTTCTAATTTCTGTAAAGTATCGCTACTGAATTTCAGTAATTTATTGATAATATTAATTAAATGTGATGGTTCTGCTTGCATTGTTTGAATTTCTTCATTGTATTCATTTGTCTCGAACACCTGATCATAGTTTGAGTTTGTGATTGGTGTATTCGGAGAATTAAAAACGGAATGATCTATAGATAACGGTTTTTTTTGCAGGTAATCATCAGTATTCATAAGACTATTTGCAAGTTTGAGTTAATTTTTCATTGCTACGGAAATATTAGTAATACTAATCTGCTATGGCTAATTAAACGGTATCGTAACTAATATTTATCTAATTAACTGTTAGCAGACAACATAACAGGGCTTAAATTGCAATCCTTTAAGCAGTTAATAATGTTTTACCTTGACCATTTACTTGCCCACTCTTTACCTAAAACTCTCAGTAGAGCTTTGAGTGCTAGGATATACGGTGGTTCTTGGCGAATATCGTCTGATTTTCCTTTAATTTCGAGTAAAATTTTGCTCAATTCGCGTTTAGTGTCCCCCCACAGTTTTTTGTTACTTTCCGGATCGGGATTTCTTGTGTAACCTTCTAAGGGTTTTACTCCTTCAATACTTAGTTCTCTCAAAGCCATATGAAAATCATACAGGAATTTGGGTATAATTTCTAGCTGACTAATAGTATATTCTTCTATCTTATCTTCGTGATCAAGAAGTTCTAGACGAGAATCCCAACTTACGGCTCTACCATTGATTTCACAACATTCTCCGGCAATTAATATCTCTTTGGCGTTTTTCTTCAGTCCTTGAAGTCTAGTTTGATTTAGCACTAGACCACAGGCAACTTCATCTTTGAGATTTTGACTTAATCTAGTGGTGACTTCGGTGTCTTCAAAACCAGCACCTTTACTTAACATTCGGCTCAGTAATTCATTAATTTCTGAGTGTTGATCAAATCTTCCTCCTTCTGCTAACCAATGTAAAAATCTACCTCCATTGCCACCTAAATAGACGGGTGTAATTTGGTCAAGTTTATATTTACCTTCTGTGTGTAAAACTTTTAGTAAAATCCCAACATAGTAGTATAGTCCAGCAATACCAATTGCTGTTAGCTGAATTAATCCTTGAAAATCGGCTTGGTCTGCTACATAGGCTCTTTGACTGTTTAACCAGTTTTCGCTATTTAAGCGTAGCCACACATCCAATTTAGGATTGAAAACTGTACCTTTTAGTCCCCTTAATTCATTAGGAGAAATTTTAAATCTCGTTTCCATAAATTTAGGATTCATCTCTAAAAATTGTGAGAATAAATCCCGTCCAGCTAACAAGACTGAGCATTGATGAACTAAGATGTTTTCCTCCCAAATTGATATATCTGAAGTACCACCACCTACATCAATACAAGTGGTATAAACTAGGTCATGTTCTTCTTGATCAGCAAAATATTGAGCTACCGCTAAACTTTCCGAACGGAAATAGTCTAAATTACTGACTTGAGGAGAATTGTGTTTAATGCCTGTTTTAGTGGTTAATGCTTTGGTGATGTCTTCCCATGTTTTTGTATATCTATTTCTATCACTTCTAGAAAATGCTGAGGGATATGATAAAGACCATTGAATTTCTTTAACACGATTTTTGGCAGCGATGGCAGAAATGTGTAAGGCTAAATGTTCTAGGAAAAGTTGATTATATCTTAAGTTCTTTGGTTCTTCCCATTTCAGATTAGTTTTAATCCAGTCTTCTTGAGGTTTAAATCTGGTGTTGTCAGGAATATAAATGCGTCCGTCAAATATTGATTGCCATTTGTCTTCAGATGTTTGTGTATTTCCCCTAATTGTGAGTACGCTAGATAAAGGTAGTGGTTTATCTACAGGTATGAAATTTTCAGGGATGAAATATTCAAATAGTAATGGTAGTCTAACTTCCCGGTCAAAGTCGGTAATTTTGAGGTGTAAGTTTTCTAGTTTTAATGGTTCGGCTGTACCTGTTCTATTTACATAAACGTTGGTGAAGGATGTACCAAAATCTACTCCTATTGTCCAAGAACTAGTGGATCTATTTTCTTCTGGTGTTTGTAAGAGAATTAGTCCTAGTAGTTTTCTGTCTTTAGTTTGGCAACTAATAAATGAGGGAAATTGTTCTAGAGCTACCATTTGGTAGGAACCCCTACCATCTTTAAAAGGGTGTGATTGTTTGGCTTCGGGAAAATGTACTTGGAAGGTTTCTTCGTCATATTCACCATCGTAGTAAAAGGCGTAATATGATTTCCATCCTTCGGTACGGAAGTGAGGCCAGACTTCTAAAACGGGAACTTCTGCTATAGCATTACTCTCTTTGAGGAGATATTCTTTGGAAATACGGTAGTTGGCTGGCGGTTCGCCGTTATTTAATCCCGTTAGAGGTAAGTCAACAATGATTCTTACTTGTGTACCTTCGCTACCATTAAATGGTTGAATTTGAACTCGTTTAATGATGTCCTCTGGTGTTAAATATTCGAGGAGGATGGGATTAAGGGGAACAAGTGGGGTGATGAGTTCTCCTTCAAAATTCAAAGGTGCGGTTGTTTTGGGGAGATAAGCACCAGGTAATGCTTCTTCACGATTAATAAAGTAAAATTCTGGTAAGAATAAATCTTTGGATTCTATCCATCTAACTTTATCCCAAATAATTTTTCTGGTTCGTAAATCTTCTACTTTTAATGAGGCGAGGGTTTTGCCTCCATGTATCCAGATATGTTGGGGTAGTTCGTTCCAAGCGTTAGCAATTTCGTAATCAATTATGAGTAGGTCTGGTAATATTCCTTTGCTGGGGCTGGGGATGAGTTGGACATTGGAGGGTTTTTCAGGAGCTTTGATTGGTTTATTGAGGGCATTTATTACGCCTCGATTGAGGGGAATGCCGAAAAATTGGGGGTCGTCACTGAGGCTGAGGGCTGGGGTTGTATCGGCATTTAAGTCAGTGCGAAAGTCATCTATTAAGCCGCCAATCATATTAACGGCATCTCTTCTACCGTTATAGTTAGCTAATTCTCTACGGAGGTTTTCTAACCAGCGCCAAAGTAGGGATTTTTCCAAATCGTTAATTTCTGAAATGGGGGATTTCCATTTGCCATTTTCCCACCAAGGTAGTCCTGTCCATTGTCCTTGTTCTGAGGGACAAACTATGGTACTTGGGGAGGTCATTCCTACTGGTTTACCTGCCCATAAAAAGATGTAGGTATCTTCCCAAGGATGTTTGTTTGGTAGGGTGTAGAGGGTGTTTCGATCGCTGGGTAAGAGTTCTAATAACGAGCGAGCAAATTCTTCATGTTTTAAGCTGCCCAGTTCTAGGAGTTGGGCTTTGAGGGGGAATCCGCGTACTTCTGCTAGGGCGATCGCTGCTAACATCCCTCTCCACTGTACGATCATTTGGTCGCGGATGGGATACTTACTGTTGTGCAGTGCCATCTCCATAGATAAGGGACGTGCCCACATGGTGGGTACGGAACTCACACTGCTGACATCTCTGGGTGTGGAGTAATCTAAACTAGAGGCTACGTCCTGAAATGCTTTGTTTTTCTGTGCCTGCCATTCTCCAACTTCATCAATTGATCTAATCTCAGAATCGGCTTTTAACTTGGGTAGAAAAAAATGTATATTTTTGTTCCCTGATTGTGAATTAGTCATAAATTTTTAAAGCTTGCAATTAATGTACAGTGCTTTGGCTAGTCCGGCTGTGCCTCGATTGGGTGGTGTGAGGTTAGTGGTGAGATTTAAGTACAATTTCTGTAATGTATCTTGTGATATTTGATTGCTGACACGAGTATCACCGCTAATCAGTTGGCTAAAGTCGTCTTGTCTAAGTTGTTCTTGAGGATTACCAAAGGCGCGAGACATAAATAGTTTAATATCATCACCTTCACACTGGTGAATATCCCGTAACCAACGCAGGTAATCTTGACACCAGTATGTGATAATTCTAATTGCTTCTTGTTCTTTAGGATCAGCAAGTTCTGGTAGTTCTTCACCCTTTTTATCAAAAACTTGGCCAAATAGTCCTGGTTTGGGACGATAGAATTTACTAAACCAGTTAAGATATTTTTGCGCCCAATCTATTCCTTTATTTTTAGCAGTTTCTAATTCTATGACGGTGCTAGATAGCCAAGCATAAGCAAATCTAGTAGTATTGACTAGGGCTTTTTGAGTGACTTTTTCATCAGGTAAATCAGTCCAAGTCACTTCTTGGAGTTTTTCACGACCTACTAAGACTACAGAACCTTTTTCTGGTGAGTGTAATAAAAACTCTCTGGCTGCGGTAGCTGCATACAGTTCCAGAAAATGCGATTCATTACGTTGAGTCTTTTTGCCAATACTAAATTTTACTGAAGTAAAGTTTTGATTGCCTAATAAATACACTATGTCAAAAATTTCTTGGGCTTGGCTTTCGTAGTAACGCAGTGCTGCTTCTGTGTTTAGTAGGAATAAATCTGCTTGGGCGTATACTTCATTGGGATCTTGATTGGTTGGGGTGGGAAAGTTAAAGTAAGGTAAGACAAATAAGCAGGCGATTTGGATGCGATCGCGTACATTCACTTTTTTGAGTTTATTGGCAATTAATCGCCCAATAGTTGGTAATCCAGAAGCACCTGTCCCGCCAAAAATTGAACCACATAAAAATATCTTAACTGGTTTACCTGTACTAACTTCTGTTTGAATTTGATTGATAATTTGTTGCCAAGGTTCTTTATCTAAAGTATCTAAATCTACCTGACTCATAATTGCTGAACCAATGGCAGGTCTACCCCGAAACCCTACATCTAATTCAACTTCTCGCTCATCTTTTGTGTAGAGAATATCGAATAGGTTTCCTAAGTTTTGATAATTTTGTTTGAGGTTGTTATAACCAAAAAATGATCCTAAGTTCTTATTGATGCTTTTTTCATTGAAGGGAGACCATAAATCAAATGACTCAATCGGGGTTTTCATCCAAGCATATTCTTGTTTGTCCCCACTCATTAATTTAAAACATCTTTGATAGGTATTTAGAGTATTGCGGGCGCGTTCTAAATTACCATTAGATTCGTCTGCATCAATAAATAGTAACTTAATTGTTTCTTCTGTAAATAAACCTGTGGCCGCTAAATGAATTATTGCTTCAAGACATTTAGCACCTGTACCACCAATACCAATAACGTATAGTGACATTATTTAATCCCTAAATAAACGACGTACTAAAAACGCACCAGGAGGTACAAATTTTAAAGCTCCGGGAGAACTGGTTGCAGTCGTCAACCAATAGAGAAACAGAATGTTGATGAGGAAAAATGTCGTTAGAGATAATAAAGCTTGGTCTGTACCTCGGAAAAAGCCGATCGCCACACAAATACTCAGAACTGGTGGAAATAATAACACCCACCAAATCAATACCCAACGTTCAGCATCTTTACCGTCTCTGATTTGTGCCTTAGCCGCTAATACGTACCAAATTATCGTACAAACGAAAGATACTGCAAAAACAACGGTGGCTCCAGTCATATAAAAGTTACTGAGCCAAGGTTCTAATCTCACATCTGTAAGTATAAACCCAGTCCATCGACTTCTGTAAATTAACGGTTGCAACCAAAACATTGCCAACGCACCTATTAGACTGAAAACTATAATGCGAATAACTTCGCTGGCTTTCATTCGCTCTCTCTCCCAAAAATTCAAGGGCAAATTTTTGTGCTAGGATATTTACTATTATGTTTTTATCTAGTATTTGACATTATATCCGTTAATTAGTCAAGCTAGTAATGGTATTTAGAATCTGTAAAATTTTGTCAGAAATATGTTACAAAAGCAAAAAACTTGTTACAACAAGTCTTAACCTTATTCCATATAAAAACATTAGCAAAACTCAACTCCTTGGATGAAAAGATTAGTTTTTGTTAATTAGAATTTAATTATGCTGAATTAAATTATACTCTCTCTTAAGCATTTTACCTTCCTGCTCAAAGTTTTTTAACATAAATCAAAAAATTATGATTAGAGTAAGACAGCTAATACTTCTAACCGCGACATCTTTGTTGATGGTCGGTTGTCCAAAGAACCCTGCACCAGAAACACAATCTTTTCAATGTGATGACTCCTCATTTGGTTCTTCAACCTCACAGGCCAGTAGTCCTAGTCAGATTCCACAGTCCAAAACTCTCAATGTGTCTGTATATGTGGACGGAACACCCTCGATGCTGGGATATGTCACACATCCTCAAAAAAAACAAACTAACTATATGAAAACACTAGATTTACTAGAAGGTATTTTGGATCGTGGTTGGACAGCTAAAACGATTGCAAAGGCAAATGTTGAATATTATCGTTTAGGAGAAGTAAGCAAAAAAATTAGTCGTGATAGTTTTGTGCTAGCAAAAGGTAGTCAATTTTATGATGGTAAGTCTGCTAGTTTTCCTTTGCTCAAGGTGAGTAAAATTGAAACTGGTATTAGTCCAGCGCAAGATAGTAAATTAACTGTTATTATTACAGATTTATATCAAAAACAAGAAGATGTAAATAAATTAAATACAGAAATTTATAATAAATACTTAAATCAGTCAGGTAATGCTGTCGGTATTTTAGCTATCAAAAGTGAATTTAATGGCGATGTTTATATAGAAGATGGGACAAATAGAAAATTTCAATACAATACTCATGATGCTCAAGGAAGAGCAAATAGTAAAGGATTTCGACCTTTTTATGCGATATTTTTAGGTAATTATCCAGATATTGCTGATGCTTTTAGTAGAATTAAAAATAGTAGAAGTTTACCAAATGATAGCCAATTAGTAATTTTCTCTCCTGATCATTTAGTCGCAGATTTATCCTATATAAAATCTTTAGGAGATGGGTATAAACAACTTCCAGATGGTATATATGTCCGACAGTCTTTTAGTGATGGTAATGTGGTAGTGGAATCTGTTGAGAACAAAGTTGAGCTTTTAGAAGTAGATAAAAGTGTTGCTCAACCTGTATCTATTCCTTATAATTTACCTTTAAAGCAATTAGATAATACATTACTATTTGACCCAAACGATATTAAAATAGAAGTAATTATCAACAAGGTTGATTCTATAGAGAAGAAGTGGAAACCAGAACAAAAAGGGTCTGCTTTAGAACAAGCTGTAGAGTTAAGTAAATGGCAAGTTGATCAAAGTAATAACTTAAACTTTGTGACTACAATTAAACCTGAAGCTCTTTCTGTGCCTGGACTTTACACTTTTGCATTTGAAGCGATCGCTCAAGATATAAAAGCAGAAACATGGTGGACTGAATGGAGTACCGATAATAATTTTAGTAATGATTGGAAAACTTATAATTTAAAAAGTTTTTTAGATAGTTTACAGCGTGATACAAGTAGTTTGATCAGAAAAAGAAAGGTAGTGATTGGTCGGTTCTGTTATGCAGTTCAGAAAAACTAGATTACTAATTGCTAGGGATGCCAGTAAGGAGTAAATGATTGAGGATTGTGAGAAAATTATGCGAATTGTGATGCAGGGTAAACGCACCTTATTTTTAAAATGCTTACTGGGCAAAGGTTTCAAGCGTTGTTAACTTTTGTATCTAAAAGTTGAAACCCTTGCTGTGTATGGGTTACAGAATTTAGATGCGTTTGCCCTGAATTGTGATGAAAGAATAACCCAGAAGAAATATCTAGAACAATTATCTATTAAACTCAGTTAATAGTATTATGGCACTGGTGGGAAATTCCCACCAATCTAATCTAATTTAATCTACGAATTAACTAAATTTTCGATATCCCTGGCTTGAGTTGGTAAAGCTGCGGTTAAGATTTCGCTACCTGATGGGGTAACTAAAACATCATCTTCGATTCTAATTCCCCGCACATCGGCAAATTGTTCCAAACGTTCCCAGTTTACCCGCATTTGATATTCTGAACGACGTTTTGGGTCATTGAGAATCGCTGGAACTTGGTAAAAACCGGGTTCGATTGTTACCAGCATACCAGGACGGAGGGGACGATTTAACCGTAAATAGTTTAAACCAAAGCGATCGCTTCTTTTTCTTCCTGCTTCATATCCCGCTAAATCTCCCAAATCTTCCATATCATGGACATCTAACCCCAATAAATGCCCTATCCCATGAGGGAAAAATAAAGAATGAGTATCAGTAGCGACCAAATCTTCAGGTTTACCCCGCAAAATGCCTAATTCTACTAACCCCTCCGCGATGACCGTAGCCGCTAAAAGATGAATCTCCGCATATTCTACACCAGGAGCAATTTTAGCAATACAAGCATCATGGGCAGCTAACACCACATCATAAATATCTCTTTGGGTAGATGAAAACTTCCCAGATACAGGCCATGTGCGGGTAACATCAGCAGCCCAACCAGTATCAGTTTCCGCACCAACATCAGCTAAAAGTAAATCACCTGGTTGTAAAGGGTGATGATAGATATCATTATGTAAAACTTCGCCATGTACAGTAACAATACTGGTGTAAGCAGTAGTCATATTATGGGAGATAATTACTTTCTCCATTGCACCTCTAACTTCTGCTTCTAGTTTGGCGCTGGGTGTAGCGGACATTCCCGCTTTGTGGGCTGCTACAGTCACCTCAGCAGCTTTCCTTAACTCCACCAAAGCCCCTGCATCATGGGTGAGACGGAGAGATACTATAGCTTGGGCTAATTCTAATTCAATACCCTGTAAAGGATTTTGGGGCAAAATCCATCTATTTAATAATTGTGACTGCTGTGTCCAACTAGCTGCATCTTGTACAGGAATAGTCGCAGCATTTTCTACCCCAGATGCTAACTCTGCCATTGGTCTAGCAGCATCAGCCCCAATTTTAACAGCAATTTCCTCACGGCTGGGTGTTTCCCCATGCCAAAGCGCACTACTGGGATGAGGGTCATCAAGGAATAATTCTAACTTGCCAGCATCGAGACGAATAGCCGCATTAGGAATGGGTAAACCTGCAAAATAGAGAAAATGACTACTAGCCCGAAAAGGAAAGACATTAGCGGGAAAATTGCGGGGACTGGGAGAACCTGACCAGAGAATAACCGGAAAATCAATTAGTTCTGCTAGTTTTTGGCGACGCTGACGCAAGATGTCAGCCAGGAAGGAGGGGGGGTTTTGAAGCAGCATAAGTGGGAAGTTGCAGAAAACAGAATTTGTTATATTTCCAGTTTTACAGCAGAAGTCAGGAGTAAAAGCCCTTGGTGTTTGAGTTTTGATCTTCAGTTCGCACCTTAGTGACCCGCAATCTGCTATATTCAGACAGTTTTGCAGTTTGTAGATAATTGATTTACCATGAGGGCGATCGCTATTTATTTCAGTATGTGCTAATCTGCCGATTTGTGAAATAATTTATGATTAAATCGTCTATTGTTTTAGAAAAAATTACCAGTAGTTTTCAATCTATTCCTTATCCTGGTGATTTGCATATAGTTTATGATAATAGTAGCTATCACTTGGAATGTATGGAGGTTAGAGAAACTTTTGCAGGTAAGCACTAGAGTGATTTAACTCTGGAAACATTACTTTACCAAAACTCTGCGCTTTCGTTTATGACTCCTGAAGCATTCCGATTTTATATACCAGCTTATTTATCAATCGTAATTAAGGAATTTGAAAAAAGTGATGTTTTACCACTTAATACTGTTTTGGCTTTAACTTCACCTATAGAAGTTAATAAATTAGATAAATTTAATCTGATGCAATCTCATCCAATAATTGGCAATTTTATTGAGCGAATCTCTGGATTTAATCAGCAACAATGTCAAGCAATTCGGTATTATTTAGAATATCTCAATATTGAAAAGAAAAATTATTTTATTAATAATGAATCACAGGTAGCTATTGAACGCTACTGGTTTATTTTTCCACTTTGACCAATCTTTAACTATCTAAATTTCTGAGGTGCTGCTATGGGACAAATCATTATTCAAGTTGATGCTTTTACTAATAAACCATTTGCAGGTAATCCGGCGGCGGTTTGTGTTTTAGAATCTGCTCAATCTGATGAATGGCTGTTAAATGTTGCTCAGGAAATGAATTTATCAGAAACTGCTTTTTTACTCAAGCAGGATGATGGTTATAATTTACGCTGGTTTACTCCGACGGTGGAAGTTCCTCTCTGTGGTCACGCGACTTTAGCCAGCGCTCATGTGTTATGGTCGGAGGGACATTTATCACCAGATAAAGCAGCCCAGTTTTATACTAAAAGTGGTTTGTTAATTGCTAAACTCCAAGGTGATTGGATACAGTTAGATTTTCCGGTGAATCATTCTCAACCAATAGAAGCACCACCAGAATTACATCAGGCTTTGGGTGTGCCGTTTAAATCTGTATATAAAAACTCTTTAGGTTATTTGATTGAGGTGGAATCTGAGGAGTTAGTGCGAGATTTACAGCCCAATTTCCAGCAGTTAAAAACTATTCCACCAGGAGAAGTTATTGTTACTTGTCAAGCGGCTACAAATTCAGATTATGATTTTATTTCCCGCTTTTTTGCCCCTGGATTGGGTATTGACGAAGACCCGGTGACTGGTGCGGCTCATTGTTGTTTGGCTTCATTTTGGCGTTCTAAGCTGCACAAAAATGAATTTTTGGCTTATCAAGCCTCTAAACGGGGTGGGGTCGTCAAGGTCATTTATACAGGGAATGAGAGGGTTTTACTGTCTGGTCAAGCTGTCACAGTCATGCGAGGGGAATTAATTACAACTGCCTAACTCATCAGCCAGAATATGAAAAGGAAATTATTTAGGCTGGAAAAATGTTAATGAAAAAGACAGCTAATGGAAAACCTAATTTATCCTGTGACTGGCCGATCGCACTGTTACCAGGACTCAGCCAGGAGGAACAAACTCAACTGCAAGATTGTGGTATTAACACTACTAGCAGCTTAATCAAACAAGGAAAAACTCTAGAGGCGAGAGTAGCTTTGGCAGGTAAGTTACAAGTGCATCTTAACTATGTTAATAAATGGTTAGCACTGGCTGATTTAGCCCGCGTTCCCAGTGTAGGAACTCAGTATTGCGGTTTATTATTACATGCTGGGATTGGTTCAGTAGCACAGTTAGCGCAAACACCCGCTCACAGATTACATCAACAAATTATGCGCTTGCAGGTGGCAACTATGCAGCGCCGAGATTTGTGTCCAGCGATCGAGTTAATACAGCAGTGGTGTAAACAGGCTAAAACTGTGCTTGTTAATAATTCCTGAACAAAAAATTAGGGTTTTTTGAGTTCTCAGTCAAATTAATGGCACTAACTGGGAAGTACAGTGTAAATCAGTAGTTGTTATGCACTGCTGTATTCTTGATTGCTCAAGGTCTTAAGTTTCCTTAGCTAACACACCATTGAGGAAAATATCAGCCAGTCCTTCGGCCATCTGTTGCATTTCTTGGGGTGAGGCGTTGGGTTCCATCAGGGTATTGTCGGAAAAACCGGCGATCGCAAACATTCCCAAAAATATTTTAGCTACCAGTTTGGCATCCATCTGGCGATAAATGCCTTTATCCATTGCTGTTTGAAAGAACGCTTCTGCTACATCGGTCATTTTGTTAATGATTTCCGTTTGAATGCGATCGCGTAAATCAGGATGAAATTGCACCTCCATAAAGCAAACTTTCATCAAATCAACATTTTTATGTAAATTCCACATCCGCCGCCGCATTACTTGGGCTACAGCCTTATAACTGCCCATTTCACTCAATTCTGTCAGTAAATCAGTTAAAATATCTACCCAGCCACTAGTAGCAACTTCTACCAAAATCGCCTTTTTACTAGGAAAATGACGAAATAGAGTTCCTTCGGCTACTCCTGCCGCTTGTGCTAAATCACGGGTAGTAGTACCATCAAATCCTTGAGAAGCAAATAGCCGTTGTGCTGCTTGCAAGATACGGCTGCGGGTCTGTGCTTCCGAAGGAGGCGAAGAATTAAAAATTCGCATAGTCGTTATTTTTGTATCTCTGGAACATGACTTGTAGCATTATTGTCTAACGTCCAGTACTAAAAGCACAAAAAGCTTAATACAAGATTAACGCTCGAATTGTTAATTAATGTATTCCTTAAGAAAGTTTACTTTTACTTTAAGTTTTGCCCATGAATCAGTCTAAAGATGCAGTTTTAAATGGTCAATTTGGCATTTTTGACCAATTACAACTATCGATCATCTTCAAGCGGCTATTTTTTGCTGCTTTAGTGCTAATTATCTGCTTTTACGGGTTAATACCCCAACAGGCGATCGCTCTACAAGCAAATCAAAGTTCCATTCAACCCTATCTCGATCGCGTCATTAAGCAGTTAACGGAATTTCGCCTAGAAAATGGGCTGAAATTTATTGTTTTAGAACGTCATCAAGCCCCGGTCGTTTCTTTTCTCACTTATGCTGATGTTGGCGGGGTAGATGAACCAGATGGTAAAACTGGAGTTGCCCACTTTTTAGAACATTTAGCTTTCAAAGGAACAAAGCGGATTGGTACAACTGATTATCAAGCTGAAAAACCTTTGCTGGAAAAGTTAGAAAAATTAGATTACCAAATTCGCACCAGCAAAACTAATGGCAAAAAAGAGGAATTAACCCGCCTCCAAGATGAGTTTAAATCACTGGAATCCCAAGCACTAAAGCTGGTAAAACAAAACGAAATGGGGCAAATTGTCGAACAAGCTGGAGGTGTGGGGTTAAATGCCACCACATCTTCTGAAGCTACCCGTTATTTTTACAGCTTTCCTGCTAATAAATTAGAACTGTGGATGTCTCTAGAATCAGAAAGATTTCTCGAACCTGTTTTTCGGGAATTTTACAAAGAAAGAGATGTAATTTTGGAAGAAAGACGCTTGCGGGTAGAAAATTCACCAACTGGCTTGATGGTAGAAAAGTTTATTGATACTGCTTTTAAAGTCCATCCTTATAGACGGCCAGTAATTGGTTATGACGAAGATATCCGCAATTTGTCACCCACCGATGTACAACAGTTTTTCAATACTTATTACGTTCCCAGCAATCTCACTATTGCTATTGTGGGCGACGTGAACCCGGACGAGGTGAAGAAATTAGCAAAAATTTACTTTGGTCGATATGCTGCTAAACCCAAACCACAGCGACAAATTCCTGTAGAATCACCCCAAACAGAAACTAGGGAAGCAAGTTTACAATTACCCAGTCAACCTTTATATTTTGAAGGTTATCACCGTCCTGCTATCACCCATCCAGACAATGCAGTTTATGACATGATTAGCAGTTTGTTAAGCGATGGACGGACATCAAGGTTGTACAAATCTTTAGTAGAACAGCAACGTTTAGCCCTTTCTGCTCAAGGTTATGGTGGTTTTCCCGGTGATAAATATCCCAATTTAATGTTTTTCTATGCTCTCACAGCCCCCGGTCATACCGTTGATGAAGTGGCTACGGCTTTAAGAGCAGAAATTGAGAAATTGAAAATTGAGCCTGTATCTGATGCGGAGTTAGAAAGATTAAAAACTCAAGCTAAAGCAAGTGTGTTGCGATCGCTCGATTCTAACATGGGCATGGCCAAGTTATTGGCAGAATACGACGTAAAAACAGGCTCTTGGCGTAATTTATTTACCGAGTTAGAACGTATTGCAGCTGTTACCCCTGCTGATATTCAGCGCGTCGCTAAGGCCACCTTCACCCCAGAAAACCGCACTATTGGTAAATTGTTGTCGAAGGAAGGGTAAAGGAAAACGTAAGAATTCAGGAGCGGAGCCGGAGACGCTCCGCCTCCGGTCAGAAGTCAGTAGTCAGAATAGTTATCACACCCAGAATAGAAATTAGTAATATTTGGTGAAAATCATGTAGCTTGATTCTCAAATTCTCTACAATTCTGAATTCTGGATTCTGGATTCTGAATCCTTACAGGAAAGCTTTGTTTGTGTAGTAGCAGAATTAAATCTACTATTACACAAACTCTGACTATAACTTTATGCAATTAAGGCTTGACAATCAATTTTCCAACTCACTTGGAGGTCTACGAAAGCTTCGGTTCACAAGTAAATTCAAAAGGTTCGGCTGGTTCAAACTTATCTGTGACATCGCCACCCAATTTAAAATTTTCTTCTAATGGGATCTTTCTCACACCCGATCCCTCTTCCAGATTTAATTTCTTGATCTCAACCCAACATAGGGATGGGCTAAGTACATTTGAAAAGTAATAAATCAGGTTCCTATGGTCAGCTACAGTACTCCAAATAGTGGAGGATATAAAGGGGTTCTTTTCATTTGTTAGTCCCAGAGGCACACTGGCATTGCGAACTATACTCAAAGTAGTTGCCGTAGCTCTACGTGGATTGCCAAAATTGTTATGTGAAACTTTCGATAGGTAGCCAGAGGCACGAGCAAATCGGTCTTCAGGTAGGTTAGTACCTGGCAGTGTTAATATACCTCCATCTCCATATTGGCTATTTTTGTATTGCCAATATTCATTCATGGCCAATTGCTGATCATAGAAAGGATTATTGGTCATCACAGTATATTCTCTACCATGATGGATGTCTAACTCGCCATTCCTATACTCGAAAATTGCTGAATCACCGGTTTTATCAGATACGCACACGTGCAGCCCAGCGTCACTATCTCGTCCAGGTACCTTGGAAGTTTTAATCCGTATTTTTTTGTCCTTCAGACTTCTCATTGTATCAACTGCCTCTTGCACTGTGGCACAAGTATCGAGTAGGTACTGTGGCCAAGCACCAGCCGATAAGAGTTTTTCGTCTAGTCCTTGACTTTTAGGATATTCAGAAACTGATAGGAACAGAAGATTAGCCATTAAACCCTCTGTGTTCATCCCATCCGTTGTACTAGCGTCATAGGCAGAAACAATCACGCTACCGTATTTAGATGTCCACTCGAAGGGGTTGAAGGGTAAGTGATCTGGCTTCATCAGTTCCTCTTTGTCACATACCAACCCGACACGTTTCATCCCTACTGGAAAAGCCCAGAAATCTGAATACGTAGTTTGTGCCCAGTCCATGTTACGACCGGTAATCACATTGCAGTCGGGTCTATCCTCTGGTCTTTCTTCTGGTGGTTTTGATTGATCTACGTATAAAACTCTTGTACACATGATTCAGATACTCCTTTTAGCAATGATTAAAAATTTGCAACCACTGAATTTCCTTAACACCCGTTATGTTCTATTTGTTCAGTGCTTGAGTCTTATTATGCTTGCCTTTTAAATTCCAGAGTTGAGTTAAATTCAGGATTATTAAACGATCAATTCAGTTCAGCCGATTCAGTTAAATTCAGTTAAATTCAGGTATCCAAGAACTGCTATGAATGAATAGAGTCAGCTTAAAGAGTATAAAAAATACCAATGTTCGCCAAACTCAATGCTACTTAATATCACAGGGTGAAGACTACTACCACAGGCTTTTACTGATGTGATACCACAGGCTGATACTGAGATTTACCATGTTGATTAGCTCTTGATTATTACTAGAGTTCTCACTAATTTTTACTTACTTGTTAGAAAAAATATAGCAATCCTAAATCATTTATGAACTCTAACTCTTCCCTGTTCCCTGTTCCCTGTTCCCTGTTCCCTGTTCCCTGTTCCCTGCTGTATAAGTGAGAAATTGAGAAACTGATGATAGATATAGTGTAAAAATGACAGAACAGTTGCAGGTGATGTGTAGATTATGGAAAAATGGGCAGCCACAGAAATGAAGAAGAAAAAATTTAAGATGAGCAAGCGGTTAATTTATGCTTTAATTGCAGCTATTGTTTGCGTAGCTGTAACATTTAACTTTTCTTTAGCAGCCACAGCCGCAGCTAAGTATCATACAGAGTTGCAATTGCCACCTTTACCAGAAGTTAAATTACCCAAGTATGAACGGTATGTTTTAAATAATGGCTTGGTGGTGTATTTAATGGAGGATCATGACTTACCTTTAGTGGGTGGGACAGCCATCATTCGCACTGGTAGCCGTTGGGAAAGTGCAGATAAAGTTGGTTTGGCTGGTTTAACTGGTGCAGTGATGCGGATGGGAGGAACTAAAAAACATACTCCTGATGAGTTAAATGAGATCCTAGAACAAAAAGCGGCGGCGGTAGAAACAGATATTGGTGAAGGTGCTGGTAGTGCGAGTTTTTCGGCTTTGAGTGAGGATTTAGAAACAGTATTTGGGTTATTTGCAGAAGTATTGCGAGAACCAGTATTTAGCCAAGAAAAGCTAGATTTAGCCAAAACCCAGATTAAAGGAGCGATCGCGCGGCGTAATGATAACCCCAATACTATTACCAGTCGAGAATTTCGCAAATTAATCTATGGTCAAGATAGCCCCTATGCGCGAACAGTAGAATATAGCACTTTGGATAATATTAAACGCGAGGATTTACTGAATTTTTACCAACAATATTACTATCCCAATAATATAATGTTGGGAATTGTCGGGGATTTTGACCCGAAAAAAGTGCGATCGCTCATTCAAGCTAAACTTGGTAACTGGAAACCCAACCCCAACCTAGCTAAACCAGAGTTACCAGAAGTAAAACCAGCTAACTTAGGTGGTGTATTTTTCGTCAATCAGCCACAACTCAGCCAAAGTAACGTGCTGATTGGACATTTAGGGGGAAAATTCGATAGTCCCGACTATGCAGCCTTAGATGTTATTAACGGGGTATTAAATAACTTTGGTGGTAGATTATTTAACGAAGTGCGATCGCGTCAAGGTTTAGCCTACTCAGTGTACGGTATGTGGAGTCCCCGCTTTGACTATCCTGGTTTATTTCTAGCTGGGGGACAAACGCGATCGGATGCCACAGTACAATTTATTAAATCCTTGCAAGCAGAAATCAAACGTCTGCAAACTCAACCCATCACCCCCAAAGAATTACAATTTGCCAAAGAAGCAACACTTAATTCCTTTGTCTTTAACTTTCAAGACCCCAGCCAAACCTTATCCCGCTTAATGCGTTACGAATATTACGGTTATCCTGCTGATTTTCTTTTCCGCTATCAAAAAGCCGTAGCCGCAACCACAACAGCAGACATACAACGAGTAGCCAAAAAACACCTCAAACCAGAAAATTTAGTCACCTTAGTAGTAGGAAATCAAACCGCCATTAAACCACCTTTAACCCAGTTAGCCGCACAAGTGACACCGATAGATATCACCATTTCCGGCTCCCAAAACCAAGCCAAAAATTAAATCAAACAACCAAATACATATACTTTACATGTACCTCAGATAATTAGCATTCGCTGAATTTAGCTATTAGCCTCAGAACTGATTCTGAGGCTTTACTATTAAAAAAAATTAACTATAGCAATCCTAAATCATTTATGAACTCTAACTGTTCCCTGTTAAGAGTTCCCTGTTCCCTTCTCCCCACAAGTCAGTTCACAACTCAGATCGGATTGCTATATTAGCTAAAAATCATTCCTCAGAGAGAGCCTTTAAATTAATTTTTATGCCATGTTGACTATTCAGCAGAATAACTATTTTTATATTCATGAGTTTAACAGACAAAATTTCCTTAATTCTGTCTATAAAATGAGTTCAATAAAGTTGACTTTAGCAGACAAAAAAAACAATATATGAACAGGATTAAAATCTGAAACCCTAATTTATGTGCAGATACTATTCAGGGAGGTGAATTAATAATGAAGCTCGAAATTTATGACCTTGATTTTAACAATCTTGAACAAGACCTAACAGACTTAAACCCTTGGGAAATGAACAAGATCCAAGGTGGTATAAGAAGAAGAAGAAGAAGAAATTCCCAACCCTTTGATGTAAATACTTTTGCAGATTTACAAGAAAAGGTGAAAACCACTCTTGATCAGTGGGAACTTAACGTTGATAACACAAACAGTAGTATACGCGAGCAATTGGGCATTTAAAAGTTGTATGAGCAACCAAATTTAATCACCATTTAAGTGTGTTTTTAGAATTTATTCACTAAAAACACACATTTTTTATGTGTTTTCAATTAAATATATAGCAGTCCGATTTGAGTTGTGAAATTAATTCTGTAGGCAAGGGAACTCTTAACTCTTAACTCTTAACAGGGAAGAGAGAACGAGTTGTACTGATTTTTTTTCAAAAATCAAACCGGATTCCTATAGCAATCCGATCTGAGTTGTGAACTGACTTTTGGAGAGAAGGGAACAAGAAACTCTTAACAGGGAACAGGTAGTGTTCATAAATGATTTAGGATTGCTATAAATAGATATTCCTTTTTCTCAGACTCATTCTGGTAAAAGTAATAAGTACAAATAACCCCACCATAGAAACTTTAACTGGAACTTATCTACAAATTTTTAATAACAGATTTCATCTTTAAATAAAGACTCAACTCACTTTATTATGTCTGTTCAATCTGGTTCAAAGCCTTGAAATTTGCCAATCACCCGAATAAAAATTAGAGCATAAGTTAAGCGAAGGCAAGCTTAACCAACCCACAAATCCTACTTACTAAAAACAAGTATTCCCGGAGAAAATCATGGCAAGTATCAAACTCTCTGAATTAAATGGTTCTGAATTATTTCAAGATTCCGAAAGCTTTTTAAACGAATTAAATGATGCAGCTTCCCT
>DATGXQ010000220.1:0-2431 GCA_035298905.1 Nostocaceae cyanobacterium
CAGGTATTCTCAAAACCAACCCAGCTACATTTGTCGCGGGTGGACTTGTTGAAGGTGTAAGTGCAGCTTACCTAACTAGAGTAGCCGGTTTAAGCTTAATTGAGTATTTCCAACAACAAGAAATCGCTGTCGAGTCTGGAAACGGTTTAAACCTAGAAGCATTACGTCAAACCTTGCAAAAGGTATTTCAACAAAATCAACAAATGGCCTTTTTGCAAAGTTTTGTTAAGCAAGGAGTCAAGCATTTATTACCCCAAACCCAACCCATTGAAGCCGCGTAATAATTGCACCCCAAAAATAGACATAAAAATTATCTTTATTTATTACCGATTTTTGGTAATAAAGATATTAAAGCCCGCCTGTGCGGGTTTTATTTGTATAGAAAATCAACTGCAACTTAATATACCCCGCTTCTCTAATAAGTCGGGTATATGAATATCAAATAGGAATGCTATATTTAATTTTTTGTATAGTTGTGAATAGAATTTTTTAAAGATTTTTGCCAAAATTGAGATATATGTGCTAACAATTTTGACCTTTAGTTACTAATGACTATTCCCCAGTCAGTGAACAAATTTAATCAATGGTTAGAAACCTTTGATTTGCGGTTTTTACAAACTCAGGATGACGTAAAACAAGAATTGATATTACCCATGTTTCAATATCTGGGATACCCAGACACTTACCGACGTGATAATTATTTATTTAATGCTTATCCTTTAACAAATCAGAATATTGAGTTGCAAAATTCCCTCATTTATTTTTCAACAAATGATGTTGAGTTGCAAAATTCCGAAACATCACTGATTTTAGTACAAACTCAAGCACCAAAAACTAGAGATTTATATCAGGCTGTAGCTGAATCTAAATTTTTTCTAACTCGCTTAAAACCACTATTTTTTATAGTCACCAACGGTTATCAGATCAAAGTTTATCAATGTCTGCGTTACCGTGGGGAAGAATTGATATTTGATATTACCTTAGAATGTCTGAAAACTAACATTAATCTCACCGCCGATTTTTTTAGTAAATTGAATTTTCATCATCTGAAAACAGTAAATAAACATAAATATAATATTCTCAATCATGCTAGTCATATTATAGTTGAAAAATCTATAAATAGAAATCGTGATTTACAGAAAGTTTTAGAAAAAAGTAATTTTCGCTCAGATGTTATTCGAGAAAATCATCGTTTAACCGTCATCAAACCTAAAGTATTAATTGAATGTAATTTACCGCAGCCATTTTCTGAAGGTAGTTGTACTATCGAATTTAGCAGCAATATTTTACGAGGTTTAAAAATCCAATTAAAACATCAAGATATATTAGGTAAACTCATTACTGGACTGGGAACAAAGCCAGAATGGGGATGTCGAGATTTTTTTCAACCGTTAGATGAAAATAATTTTGAAGTTTATTTAGGACAAGCAACAGTAATTTTGTCAGAATTAGAATTAGCTGATTTATGTTTGTGTATTGATGCAGTGTGTCAAGAATATCAAAATGCGATCATTGAATTTGAGAATGCTTTAGAAACATGGAACTTTGAATTTATAGAAATTGCGGGTATTCGTGGTTTTAGACTCTTTTATGTCGAGCAAAGATTATGGGAATTAATGCAGAGTTTCGCTAACGAATTTAACTATGCACAAGGGAAAACAGAATGGCATATTTTCCACCAAGAAGAAACTGCAATACGCATTAGTCGCGGTATTCGTGACCACGCTTTTATTTTACCCAAAGCCAGTAGTAATTTATCATTGTTACCCAATAGTTTAATTAATATAGTATATCAGTTAAACGATGTGCATTTACAATCATTAATGGGAAGTAAATTTACCTCTTGGGAACAAGATATTGGTGCTAGAGGAACTTGGACAGCGAAATATACAAAACAATGGTTACTAGAAAAATTCATTCCCCAAGTTGTAAAACATTACTCAGAGCAATTGCAAGTATCTGAAGTAGCATTACTATCAAAAATTATTAATTATCAATATGAATTTAGACCAATAAAAGAAATTGAAGAAATTAGAGAATTATTACCTTACCTACGAAATATTCAAGCTTGGTTAAGTCAGTATGGTAAAAATATTTCTGCGGTACTGTTGATTCCCTATTATCAAGCATTAACTGATTTAGTCCGCAATACTGATTCTGCGATTATGGGGTTAGATTATATATTAGGAACTTTGCAGGGGATAGAGTGGAATGATAAACCAGAAGAATTAAAGAAGAATTTTTTAAACGGTAGCTTTCGCAATGTCCACGATTATTTAAAAACGCAAGTTGAGAGACTTAAGATAAGTGAATATGAAAGTAGTATCAAAGCCGATTTAATTACCAGAACTTTTATTTGGATAATTGAATTTGGTAAAATCAGTTATTCTCAAATGCAGATAAACAATGTCAAAAAAGCTGTACTTCCCCT
>DATGXQ010000221.1:0-26493 GCA_035298905.1 Nostocaceae cyanobacterium
CGGCAGGTGCAACTCCTGCCCCCGTGACCAAAATCAATCAAAATTCAAATTGCTGGTGTAGCTCAATTGGTAGAGCGATCGCCCTGTAAGTGATCGGTTGCAAGTTCAAATCTTGTCACCAGCTTGAAAACGCGACTGTGGTGTAACGGCAGCATGTGAGGCTTCCAACCTTTTGGTACGAGTTCAAATCTCGTCAGTCGCTCTTGTAGTCCTGTAGCTCAGTGGGAGAAGCACCTCTCTGGCAAAAAGGATATCGTAGGTTCACTGGGGGAAGCCACTTGAAGGGTGTCTACAATCCCTACCAGGACTACCAAAATATGAGAGTGTAGCTCAACTGAATAGAGCATCGAGCTTCTACCTCGCAGGTTGCAGGTTTGAGTCCTGCCACTCTCGCCTCTTTTGGGTCTGTAGCTTAATTGGTAAAGCGTCTAACTGGCTGTTAGAAAGATATCGGTTCAAATCCGATCATTATCCACCTAACTAATACCAATTCACCAAAAGAGTGTAACAGATATAAATCGTCAAACCCTTATCAAATAAGGTCTGACCCATTTTGAATTTTGAATTTTGAATTTTGAATTTTGAATTTTGAATTGGTATAACTTGGGGTTATAGCTCTAATGGCTAGAGCGTCTGCCTTGCAAGCAGAAGGTTATGGGTTCGAGTCCCATTGACTCCATTGATGGTGCTTGAAGTCAAAGCGGTCGAGACACCAGTTTGTGACACTGGCAATCAGGGAGTTCAAGTCTCCTCAAGCACCCTCTGGAAGATGCCGCTAAATGGTAGGCAACTGGTCTTGAAAACCAGGGTACAGCTAACTGTAGGGGTTCGATTCCTCCATCTTCCGTTCCTCCATCTTCCGTTAATGCACCAGAGGAGGATAAGTGACGCACACAGCTGATAACTGTGATGGAGAAGGGGCAGTACCTTTCTGGTGCATTTCTCATTTCCTATTCTTCTGGGTGGTTAGCAAAGCGGCTATGCAGTAGACTACGTTAGAAAGGTTCGACTCCTTTACCACCCTCTAAAGTTAGTAATTGCTTGAATAGTAATTGCTGGATTAATTCTATCTCCAGTCTGATTTTATTGTCATTAAACTAAAAAAATACCTCAGTCTCCAGATTGATTAAAAACCTGATTACTCACAGGTAAAAATTAAGTAGGCGAATATTGAGCAAAAAATCTCAAATATAAAAAGATTCGCTGCTATTGGATTGTAAAAAATTAAATAGCCAAGATAGTCAAATTAAGTAAACAGACTATCAGTTAAATTTTCGGATTCACTGAGGTTTTACAATGAAGTTTATGAATTTTCTCCTATTTTCTTTACGTCAATTTAGGTATCTAGTTGTATTGTTTGCTTGCACTTTGATATTTTTGTTTAGCACTCTTCCAGCTTTTGCTATTAGTAGTTATCAAAGTGAGCCGACAGAAGGAACAACACAATTATTAGAAACTCAGCGCAAAACTGATGAAGCAGCTAAATCACCACCAATTGGATTGAGGGAGACGCAAGAGAAAACCAAGGGTGGACTAAATGAAGTGCAGGGAACAGCTGATTTTGAAAAGATGAAGCGTCCTGAAAATTCACAATCTGCAACTTCAGTAGAACAAGAAGTAAGGGGCTTTCTGGAAAAAATAACAGGGAATAAGTAAAAAGTCTTATTAATTGGTAATTAGTCGCAGGGTCAATAATGAGTATTAATCTTAATTATTAGACCCATTTTTTATGTATTAAAATCGTTCATTTGTTCCATTTTATTTGATTAAAAAATACGATTTCTCCAATAAGACATAGAAATTAATATTTATATTGGTGTAAAAATCTATCTTTTATATCTCCTGCGATTGATGTTGATAATGTAGATAATTTGGGAACTTAGAAAATAAGTGAAATGAGGATTATAAAACAATGACTACCATTAATATTGGTTTGAATGAAGAACAGCGTCAAGGGGTAATGAATTTGTTAAATCAAGATTTAGCAGATGCTTATGTGTTGTTAGTCAAAACTAAAAAGTATCATTGGGATGTGGTTGGCCCTCAGTTCCGCAGTTTGCATGAACTTTGGGAAGAACACTACGAAGAATTAACAGAAAATATTGATGAATTAGCGGAAAGAGTTCGCACTTTAGGCGGTTATCCTGTTGGTACAATGGAAGGCTTTCTCAAGATTGCGACTCTCAAAGAACACAGTGGGGAAGTTCCTACAGCTACAGGAATGGTATCTCAATTAGTAGCAGATCATGAGCAGATTATTCGCAATTTACGGGAACATGTCGATCGCTGTAGTGAAGAGTTTCGTGATCAGGGGACTGCGGATTTTCTGACTGAGTTGATGGAAGAACACGAAGAAATGGCCTGGATGCTGCGATCGTTCATTGAGGGAGAGGAATTAAAACCAGATGGAAAACAGCCACAACTGGAAGGTAGAACCCCTGTAGGTGTGTAGTTCCAAGTTACCAAAGTCGCTGTTTAGGTCTGTTGAAGGAGTTGTCAAGTGCCTGAAGTTTATCAAGCAGAACGTATTGTCTCAGCTGTATTTAAGGAACAAAAGCAGGTTGATGAGGTCATTCGCCGTTTACTAGATAGAGGTGTACCTAGAGACCATATTTCAGTCTTGGGTAGGAATTTCCAGTCGGAAACCCGCATCGCCGGTTTTATCAGTAAGCGGGATGTCATTCTGGGAGGTTTGAGAACTGGGGCTATTTTTGGCTCTTTGTTTGGTTCTTTCCTGAGTTTGTTGACTGGTGTAGGTGTGTTGTTTATTCCTTTTGTGGGACCGATCGTGGCAGCAGGGCCGATTAGTGCTGTGTTGTTGGGGGCTGCGAGTGGGGCGATCGCTGGTAGTGCTGGTGCTGGTTTAATCTCGGTGTTTACTGCTCTGGGTATGCCGGAAGATAAAGCCACAGTCTACCAAACTCGCTTACAAGCTGGTGAATTTTTATTGATGACAGAAGTACCAAGCGATCGCACTGGTGAATTTCAATTAATCCTAGAAAGTGCTGGCGGAGAGGAAATTAATACTCTAGACAAAACATTTACCCGTCCTTGTCTTGGTCCCTGTAATAACCCAGAGGATTTATCACCAGAAGTTCGCGCTCATCTTTCTGAAGCTGCTCAACGTACATTTATTGAGCGATATAACGCTACATTTAATGAAACAAGTGACGAATTTACCGCAGAGCAATCTGCATGGAATGCAGTACGCCAGCAGTTTGATGAAGATGAAAAAGGAGTTTACTCAAAAGCTAAAGTAGGTGTCTAGTTTTTTAGATACCAAAAATTGAATATTCAAACCAATGATGGGTAAAGAGGTAAAACTCATTACCCATTCTTGTTGATCAATAAAATCTCGAATTTAGGAATAATATCTATAGTAATCCGGTTTGATTTCTGAATTTATTTGTGTGGGTAGGGAACTCTTAACAGGGAACTCTTAACAGGGAACAGGAAAGAAGGGTTTCAGTATGTACTGAGTCTTTTTCAATAATCAAATAGGAGTCCTATATCTTAAGTTAGTTGATTAAAAAAACGGAACAGTATTATTGAAGTTATTTTAGCCAATAAAAATTTAACCATACTAGTCAATTAAATTTTAAGGCTAGTTCTGTGACTTCAAATCATTAAAATGGGTGCATATTAATGTTTTAGTTATAATTCTGTTTAACTTTAATCATTGAATACTAATACTCCACTTGTTTAATAGACAGTGGAGCATGTACTTTGAGCAGCAAAAAAAGCAGATTAATGATCTAATATCTTGCCCTTTTTATAATTTTTAGTTGGCTATTAAATTAATAACTGGCACGTCCAGTCAACAAGCTCCATAAGAAAATAGCAATCATTGCACCAATGATAGCGACAATAACACCTGAAAAACTCAATGATGCTGCGGCTAGTTGTAGTCTTCCTGTTTCTAATATAGTAACTAAAGTCCCACCAATTAATGCTCCAATAATCCCTAAAATCATCGTTGTTATAATCCCACCACCCTGACGACCGGGATAAAGAGCTTTAGCGATCGCTCCAGCAATTAAACCTAGAATTATCCAAGCAATAATATTCATAATTTGGATTCAGTCAAAATCTTACCCCTACATTAGTAATTACTTTTCCTGAATCACTCTACCATTGGAAATAGTTAAATAGGCTGTCAAATTTATTGTTCATTTAAACTATAAACGTTACACATAACAAGAAAAAATCAAATTCTTTGTAAATATTCAGGTGGGACATGATCTACTAACCAAACACCGTTATCAGAACAGTAGAAAAGATAACCAGCTTGATGCATTGCTGCTGAATTAACGGCAAAAACTACAGGTTTACCATGTCTAGCTCCGACTGTTTTAGCTGTGGTAATATCTAAGGATAAATGCACATGATGACGTGACATTTTGCATAAACCATTTTGCAAAATTGAATTTACAGATGTGTGTCCTGTACCGTGATAAAGCACATCAGGAGGAACAACAGGTTCTAACTGTAAATCAATTTCTGTACTATGTCCTTGGTTAGCACGAATAAGAGTACCTGTGGAGTCAAAAGAAAAACGTTTCTTATCATTAGTATCGACTACTACTTGTAATTCCTGACGAGTCATAGGAAATTTATTTTTAGCACAAGCAGTTAACAAATCATCTACAGGAACCCAACCACCAGGTGCAAGTTTGAGTCCAATTTCTTCTGGGGTGTGACGCAGATACTTACTCAGGTATTTGCTAATTTTGATGATACGAGAATTACTCATGATCTGTTAGTGAAAATATACAAATGTTCAAAAGCTTAATTGTAAAAAGCTAGAATTTGTTTAATTATCAAGGCTAATGCTAACATCACCATGATAATTAGTGTCACCTTACCACCAGGAACTAATGATTGATATGTATGATTTGCTTGTACATGTTGTTGGCGTTGTTTCCAACTCATTAAAGCTGGAAGAATTCCACCTAAAATAGATACGCTAAAAGTCCCTGTGTAGTCTAAAGCAGTAAAAAAGAGACTAGGATTAATTGAACTTAAACTCATAGGTGGTAAAAGCACTAAAGAATAAAGCGGAAACCGAGAAAGTGGATTTTTAGTAATTTGAGATATATCTTTGAAAAAATCAATTAAGCCGTAAACAAAGCCGATAAATGATGTGATAATGGCAAATTCAGAAAAGATTGAGACGATTACTCCCAGCCACTCACCAGCAATACCTGAACGCAGAATTTCTAAAGGATCAAAAACTGAATTAATACCTAAATCTTTAAATAAATCAGGATTTACACTGCCTAAAATAACAGCGTTCCAGACCATAAACATAACGAGCGGAATTAGAGAACCTATAATTATAGACTGGCGAATTTTTTTGATATCTCCTTCTAATTGAGTGACAACTACTGGCACAACATTGTGATAAAAAAGAGCCACACAAATCACAGAAACCGCACTACCGACAGCATTCCAGTTTTGAAATAAAAATTGAGTAGCTTTGACCTTACCTATTCCTAGTATTAATAGACTCAAAAAGGAGGAAATAACAACAAATACAAAGACATTATTTAATTTTTGCACGAACTTTTCCCGCCCTAGATACATGATTCCCCCAAACAAAAGGGTGAAAGTTGTGGTTCCTACCCAGTTCGGTAATAGATGTGGAAAACCGAAAATTTTGGCTAGGGCGGATATTAAAATATCGCCTCCTTGGGTGATGTACGCTACTAATAGGGCATAGTGCATAAATAAATATGCACCACCAGCAATTCTGGCTCCTAACTGACCCAAATTTTTTTCTACAATTGCTAAAAAACCTATACTGGTGATACCATCTAAACGCATAGCGTTTAAAGTAACTTCAGCAATTAACAACCCTGAAAATAAAGTGTATAGCCAAACAGCAATTAATAAGGCTGTAGATGGTAAGACACCAGATGGTAAAGTGACTGTAGGTAAGGCAAGAATACCAGCACCAATGGTAGTTCCCGTAATCAAAGCCGTACTGCCTAAAACGCTGCCTGGTTGATGATTTAATTTATCACCGTCAAATTCCAGGTGAGAAAATAAGCGAGTAACTTGCTGTTGATCTGATTTGATGACAGTGTTCATAGAATTAATGTAAAGATATGCTCTCCAATAGGGAAGCAATATTCCTTAACAATTCTAGCAAATTCTCGGATTTTACTGTTTTTTGGCTGATAACCTATATTTATAGCCGTTCTTGCTTGAAAGCAATACATTTTAGGGACACGGCGTGAGTAATATTTCTGTTTAAAAGTAAGACTGTTGATGCCATGTCCCTACTTGCAATTTGAATTTTACCCAGTTGCAAACCGCTATAATTTCCAGTTTAATTACCCGGTGCTGGGGAAGAATTTTGACGGCGGCGCTTAAACATCAGTTCTATAAACTTTTGTCTTTGTTCTGGGGTTAAAACGTCTCGAATAGCCAGAGTATTTTCAAATTCAGCATCCGTCAGCTGCTGTCTCAAACCCCGGATTTGATTATATTTGCTACGGATTTGTTCTCTAGAAGCATTTCCCGCCAGAAGATTAATTAATTCTTGTTGGGCTTGACGCAATGCCTGTTTTTTTGGTGCCAGCTGTTGTTTAGATTGATTACGGATTTGCTCAATCTGTGATAGTTGCTGGGATGTTAAATTTAACTCTTTTAACCATCCCCCTTTTTGGCTGGGATTAGGGCGGGGTTTGGTTTGGGCGATCGCTGGCGACAACAGGACATTGGGTTGAAAAGCAGCTAGACTACTACCAAAAGTAATTAGTACAACTGCCATCAGGGGAATACGACGTAGTAACATTTAGTACATCTCCTATTCAATATAAACTTCTTGTTTCTGCCAGTTATCCGTATCACTGTAAACTTCTTGTCCTTGCCAGGTATAGTTGATGGAATTTTCACTAACTACATTTTGCCAGTTGCTTTCCATAAAAGTTTCTAGTTTAGACGTTTCTGCTACACGAGATTCACTAGGTATTAAGGCAGGATAGCCGAATATTACAGCTAAAAATCCAGACGCAATGACTGATGGTACTAGCCACAAATGGGTTAGCCTACGTAAAGTGTGGATTGGTAAGGCTTGCACCTGTTGTAAAATCTGCTGTTCCAAGTTTGGGGAAGCTGCTGGAACTTGAGGCCGATGCTGCTGTAAAAAATTAACTATATCTTGATCTTCTTTAGGAAACTTAGTCATAGCTGCACTCCTTGTTGCTGGAGAAATTGACGCATGGCAGCGCGGGCATGAAATAGGCGCGATTTAACTGTTCCGATGGGAATACCCAAAATATGCGCTACTTCTTTTTGCGGTACTTCTTCCAAATCATGTAAAACTAATACCGTGCGATGGTCAAAACTGAGGTTAGCTAGTCCTCTTTTTACCAAATCTTGATAGTGCAGATGTAACAAATCTGGTGCTTCTTGTTGAGTGGGAATTTTTTCTGTGAGATTTTGTAATTGAGTTTGGTGCTTAAAATCTGCCTGTCGCTGATCACAAGCTAAATTCCAAGCTATCCGATAAAGCCAGGTGGAAAATTTCGCTGTTTGACGAAACTTAGGTAAACCTTTCCAAGCTCGCAAAAACACTTCTTGGACTAAATCATCCAGATTAGCAGGGCCGCAAAGTTGATAGAGTATAGACCTCACCCGTTGCTGATGACGATGGTACAGCTTTCTATAGCTTTGGGTGTCACCCTTCAGGCACTGCTGAATTAAATTACTATCAGGTTCAGTGACAGATGGATACGGATATTGACCATCCTGTGAAACTTTTGTTGGCACAACTAACACCTGGGGTGTTCTCCTCACTGCTTTTAGTGATTAGACCAAGCGATCGGCAAAAAGGTTCAAGTTAGTTATGTTTATAGCGATAAATCACACGAGAATTTCGATCGAGTCTCTGATTAAGCTGGCGATATTGGGCTGGAGTCAGACGACCTTGATTTACTCTCAAATATCTTTGCCGTTGTGCGTTAATAGCTGCTTCCCGTTGCTCTAGTTTACGATACTCTCTAGGACTAATTTGGTAATTTCGCACACCATGATAAATTCTTTGTTCTTGTCGTACTTCCCGCCGTTGAATTTGACCAGCATTGGCAGTTAAAGGCGCAAAAATCACAGATGTACAAATTAAAAGCAGTATAAAGCGAGTCATGTTGAACATGAACTTTCTCCTACAAGTAATTCTCAGTGATTAAATAAAGGAAAGTGAGAGTACCAAGAACCGTTAGTAAAACGTTTGGGTAGGGTTGAGAGGAAGTTTTCCTCAATATCTTGGCTACTCTCTTGGCTGACTTTGATCAGTTAGACAAGAGCCTCTTACTTAAGGTTCAAATCCTACAGAAAATAATTGGCCAATTTTTGCTAAATCTACATTTCCCCCACTGATGATCACACCAATTTTCTGATCTGGTGCAGTAATTACGCTTTCTAGTAGTGCTGCGGCGGCTAATACTCCAGTGGGTTCAACAACTATTTTTAGGCGTTCCCAGAGAAAAAACATTGTTCGCACGATCGCATCTTCTGATACTGTCACCATATTATCAATGTAGTGCAGGACTAGGGGAAAGGTAAGTTTTCCTAAGCTGGGAGTACGCGCACCGTCGGCTATGGTGTTGGGGTTACTGACTGTTTGTAAAATTTTGGTGTGAAAGGAACGGGTAGCATCATCGGCTAATTCTGGTTCTACGCCAATAACTTGACAATTGGGTAATATGGCTTTGGTGGCGATCGCACAACCAGAAATTAACCCCCCACCTCCACAACACACCAGCAATAAATCTAACTCACCTACTTCTGTAATTAGTTCTAAAGCAGTTGTACCCTGTCCAGCAATCACATGAGGATGATCATAGGGCGGAATTAGGGTTAAATGTCTCTCATTAGCTAAATTCGCCGCTAATTCTTCCCGATTGGTGGTTTGGCGGTTATAAAGTATAACTTCTGCACCATAGGCGCGAGTTGCTGTTTGCTTAATTTTTGGCGCATCATCAGGCATGACAATAGTAGTGGGGATATTAAGTAGTTTTCCCGCTTTGGCGATCGCTTGACCATGATTCCCCGATGAAAATGTCACCACCCCTGCTTGTTTTTGTTCTGCTGATAGTTGCGCCATAGCATTATAAGCACCCCTAAACTTAAATGAACCTGTGCGTTGAAAATTTTCACACTTAAAAAATACCTGACTATTTGTTATTTCATTCACACTATGAGAAGTTAAAACTGGTGTGTGATGAGCAACTCCTAAAAGCCTTTTGTGGGCTGATTGCACATCAGTAATATTAACAAAACTAGGCTGTGAAATTGACGGCATATTTATTTTGGTAGATATAGTAAATTAAGATAAATAACTCAAAAGCTAGAATTCAAAATTATAAAATTTATTTAAAAATACAAAAAATAAAGATAATTTTATAATGTTTACTTTTATCCCTCTTTTCCCTGTTACTGCTTATCTTTTATCTATTCAAGAATCTCAATTGTTGAATTTATCAGCCTTCACAGAAAAGAATACTCCAGCCAGTCACCTACAGGTTGATAGCCAATTTCTTGATAAATATGATTTGACGTTGGGTTAGCTAAATCTGTAAATAAAAAGCAGAATTTATGTCCTCGATTAAGTAAAGTTTGACTTAAAGCTGCTACACAAGCACTAGCATAGCCGCGACGGCGATATTCTGGTGGTGTATACACAGGCCCAATGGTAGCTCCATTAGCTGTAATTCCATTACAATAAGCCAAAGATACGGGGACTTTATCCTGCCAAAGATAAGCGTTACCCTGTTTTAAAACTCGCTTAATCCACAATTCTGCATCTGATTCAATACCACCTAAAGCTTCTAGAGAAAAAGCTTGATGCCACTTTGTTAATAATTCTATATCGGCATTTGTTGCCGGACGTAAAAAACCAGTATTTGCCCCCACAAACTGCACTTGTTCTAATTGAAAAACCCGTAAAGCGTGCTTAATTTTATAATCTTGATTAGTTAAAGAATGCCATAGCAAGCTAAAAGCTTCAGCTTCATCTTTAGGTGCTATCACCCCTGGTAGCTTTCTTGAAGAATACAAGGATTGAGCTAGTAATTCGATAGCTTGAAAATTTTTTATCTGTGATAAAATTAAATTTTTTGGTGGCGTTATTAAAGCCACAGCAATAATATCTCCATTTACATCTACACTTGCTAAGTAAGGTTTGTCTCTGGAAAAATCTGGATTATCAATTATATTATTGATAATTTTTAAAGGCAAATTATGCATTGCCTCTTGATGCAGTAAGTAATCTTTCACCTGTGCATAAAATTGTCTTACATCATCAAATTGGTAAATTTTCATGTTGGTTAATTTATTTAATTTAGGTAGAGATGCAATTTTTCTAATAAAGGGTTAATGGTTCTATCCTGGATATTATGAGGTGGATTCCATTCAATCCATGAATAGGTAATATGTCCATCTAATTTTAAATTTACTTCTTGCTTTAACCAGCCTAGAAATATTACTAATGTTTTATCAATCACTTCTCCAGGAAAGCGTTTATATTTTGTTTGATATTTATCCACAAAGCGAAAACCTTGGTCTAGTTCTATATCTTGTGCTTTGATTCCTGTTTCTTCATATAGTTCTCGCAAGGCACAAGTTAGCTCGTCCTCACCAAATTCTATATGACCTTTGGGTAAATCATAACGGTCAGGATAACGCAATAATAAAAAGCTCATTTGTGGTTGCGATCGCATCACTAACACGCCGCAAGACTTCAGTTTTCGCATTTTCCCAAATCTTGAAAAAGGTTGTTTAATTAAACAAATCGCTGGGTAAATTCACACATTAAATCCACTCTTCCTTTCCTTAACATTGCTGGATCTAATCTTTCAGTAGTATTACAAGTCATCAACACAACTAACTTTTGTTTCATTTGAATACCTGACTCATCAATTACACTTTGGTACAAAGTGCCATCAAGTAAAGCTAAAATATGCTCAGTTTTATTATTATATTGTGCCACTTCCGAAGCCCGGTCTTGAGCTAAATTATCAGCCTCATTAATGATGATGCAAATTCTTTCTAAATAAGTTGGTGGAACAAAATTAGTAATAGCATCATGATCCAAAATAAAAACTACATACCCCAAAGGTACAAGCACTTCTTTAGCTACTGCTTGTGTCCATGCTGTTTTACCAGTACCAGGTTCTCCATGTACCACAACTGCTAGTTGATTTTGATTGAGAATTGCTTGCTGTACTGAATCGGTAAACTCTTGAATATTTTTAGGAAATGAACGAATCGGAAACTGGCTATATAATTTACCTACACGACTTTGATAACCACTAAGCATCACAGCTAAATCATAAGTGGCTTTATTAATTAATGGTGCTAAATCCTTAGCCATTAAAGTATATTGTCTTCTTCCTCGATCATAAGGATCTATTTGCAACCAAATATCGTGTTGATGCCAATAAGCATAGACCGTATTAATTACATCTAATCTTTCCCAATTAATAAATTTTTCCACCGGAAAATAGAAATCTCGTTCGGAGTAATATTGAGTAATCATGTCAGGACGACCCAATAATTTTAAGATACGTAAAACAGTAATTTCCTGTAATAAATTCAGAACATAATCAATAGGAATACTATTGCGGCTCACAAATTGCACTATCGGCGTTTCTGTACTTAAAACATCTTTATAGCGATGATCCGGTGTAAGTGGTTCTGGTGTAATGTAGTTCCAGTATTTTTGAAATTCACCACGAGTATAATCTGAGGCTACATTTAAAATATTTGCCCACCAAGAATAATCTTTTCTCGACACGGCATCCGCATAATAACTGGCTAAATTAATAGTTTTCTGACCTAATTCCTGTGTATCATGAAAGAGAATTTGCCAGAAATGGTTCCAATCAAAATCTCGATGAAATGGTCGCCACCCACTAGAAAGCAAGCTTTGACGGTTGTTATTTGCAGAATTATTATCGTTACTGCGGAAATAATCAAATTCCATATTTTTATGTTGTGGCGTAACCAAGTTATTATTTGCTGGCACAGGTAATTGTGCAAAACTGTCTTTGTACTATAAACCACTCGCTGACAAGTCGCCAGAGCAAAAGCGTCTATTACTTTGGACAGTCGGGACACGCAAGTACTTAACCATCAGCAACTTTTCGGTATTTTATCTGTAAAAAGAGTAATACTGCATAAGTTTACACATCTATTTTGCTGTATGGGTATGAATTGATCAAAATCTGTGCTAAACAGGCGGTTGAGAAACTATTAGATGTTCGGCTTTTCGTATTACAGAATAATACATTAGAGCAAGCAATGTCAAGACTTTTGCTCAGACTAACTTCGTCTTTAACTTGACCTAGACATTTTCTAGCTTGCTTATTCATTAACTGACTTCTTCTATCAGTATTGAGGAAATATTTCTTTGCAAATTACAAAATAATTGATTAGTTGTTGGGTTTACCGAACTAAGATAATTATAGTTTACCACACCTGTTGATATTGCCTGTTTTTGTTCGGTATTCAGGATTTATTAAGTCAAAAAAACCGAATTTACACAGTTTGAGTTCATTCATAAGATGGTAATCAAAGCAAGGAAATAAATCCTGAATCTAATTAAGAAACTACTCAGACAAGGAAGAATCAATATGTTAGTACGTTACAACCCCTGGCAAGAATTAAATTCCCTACAACGTCAACTAGACCGTTTCTTTGAAGATGCTAGAGTGCCATCTACATTATTTGAAAAAGATTCAGTAAGAGTCCCTGCGGCTGAACTACAAGAAACTGATACAGCAATTCATTTAAAAGTAGAATTGCCAGGTATTGAAACCAAAGACTTAGATGTTCAAGTAACTGAAAATTCTGTTTCTATCAGTGGTGAGCGTAAATCTGAAACCAAGACTGAGGAAAAAGGTGTTACTAAGAGCGAGTTTTACTATGGTAAGTTTCACCGTGTAATTCCTCTACCTACTGAAGTAGAAAATACTAAGGTTAGTGCAGAATATAAAGATGGAATTTTACATTTAACTCTGCCAAAAACCGAGCGAGAAAAACACAAGGTTGTTAAGGTAAGTCTGTAACAAACTACAGTCTAGAAACTTGGGACACGGGAAACTGTGTCCCTATCTTGTATTTTTTGGATAGTTGAAAAACACAAATATCACTGACTGAAAAATTTTGTACTAGCAAGTTTAATCAGATGCAATTATTGGCTGTTTTCTAGTTTATAGCAATGTGTTGTCAGACAATTTATACTTGATACAGAGATTTACCACTTCTAGTTGATTTTATACTATTGCACTTCAATTTTTCTTAGTCAAATTTCTTGTTTTTAACAATACCTAATAAAATTAGCTTATTGAATTTGCGCTCATCAGTGAGCGATCGCCTCTTGGTTTACCAGAGTTTAAAAATTACAAACCAAGAAGCGGTCGCATCTATCTTAAGATAGATTTTAAAAAATTTTCCTGAATTTTATCTACCTGAGCCGCGATTATCCTGAGCTTGATCAAACTGAGTTGTAAGATTATCTAATGCCCAACTTTCTGGAGTCGATAAATAACTAATAAAAAGAGTGTTTGTGGCTGTCTCTAATGTATAAAATAAATTTTGCCAAGTAGAGAGAGCAAAAAATTTATCTACACATCTTGCTAAATTAGCAACGTTTTGATATCCGTTTATATCTTGAGGCGGATTTAGCTGTAACTCATCTAATATCATGATTATTTTGGCTTTTTTATCGTTAACTTCAGGGTAAATTTTGACTGCGCTAAAACACTTTAGTTCCTTTGAATAAGTTAGTTTGAACTTTAAGGTTCATTGCAACTTATTATTAGCTTGACAAATTTTAGCTATACTAAAAATAACCCTTGACTGTCATCAAGGAGCCAATAGCTATGACAGAAATGATTGGGTTTTTAGTTTTAGCTTTTTTCTGGCTAATTGGTTTCTCCCTATTAGCAGAAATTTGGTTTTATGAGGAGGAGCAAGAATTATAACTCATCATCTTGCTTTGTCAACACTACCTCTAACCCTTATTACCTATCCCCCTCTAACCCTTGCTAATGAAGAATAAAATTAGCAGGAGGGGGGTAATTTTAGGATGGTTGTTATAATATTCCTAAAATTTTTTGGATATCAGGACTAACTTGATAAATATATTCTGGTGGTACTACTGGTAACTCTTTTAGCTGATTATTTACACCAGTTTTGATACTATGAGCTAGTTCTGTGACATCCTCAATACTGATAATCCAGCTATTTACGTATTTTTTCACTACACTCCCTCTAATACCTAACTGTAAAGCTCGATGTTCTAGTTTTTTCAGTGATAAATCTCGATCAGGGTCCCACTGATAACGTACTTCTGAATTTTGTAAAATCCCGCGCCATTCATCTGGTGATGTAAAAAGGTTGCTATCATAAGATGTAGGAATGGCTTGGGAAAGAATTGTTTGAAAACCTGGATGAGTAAGTTTAATTTTCAGGATACGCTCTTGTCGGTGTTTAGTAGCATAACCGGAACGGTAAAGCATCCAGCCAAATGAAGATTTAATCCAAGTCATTCTTTCTAAATTAAAACCTTTGCCAAATGTTCCGAGTCGCACGGCTTCTTTAGCAATACTCGGCTTAAAGGCTTGATAAACAAAAATGCCTTGATCATCAAAATTAGCTAATATTTGTTTGTCCATAATAGTTATATATAAATTTAGGAAAAAGAAAAGAGTGGTGAAACCCACTCTCATAACTATTAGTCAATTACTGAGAATTAACTTGTATCTTTTCTATCTCTTTACCTAGTACAAGGCGGCTAAAGCGGCGTACTTGAATGTTTTCACCAAATTGTGCGATCGCCAATTTTATGTGCTGTTCTACTGTGATACTTTGATCACGAATATACGCCTGATCTAGCAAACACATTTCTTTCAAGCGTTTGTCAATTCGACCTTGAACAATTTTGGCTTTGACTGCTTCCGGTTTATTCGCTAAATCATCCCTTTCCTGTTCGATTTCTTGTTCTTGGGTAATAATTTCTAAGGGAATATCTGTTACTTTCACATACTGGACTTGAGGACAAGCGGCTATTTGCATCGCTATTTCTTGCACTAAGCTTTTAAATTCTTCACTGCGACTCACAAAGTCAGTTTCACAGTTAACTTCTACTAACACGCCAACTTTACCACCAGTATGAATGTAGCTGCCGATTATACCGTCAACTGGTACAGGACGCATTCCGACAGTAACAGTGATACCCTTTTTGCGAAGAAAGGCGATCGCTTGTTGAAAATCTCCGTTTGTAGCTTGTAGTGCTTGTTTACAATCCATCATTCCCGCCCCAGTTTGCTGGCGTAGTTCTTTGACAACTTGTGCTGAGATTTGTCCCATATTTCTCCTTGGTATAAACCATCAAACAGAAAAAAGTCCCGCCTATCTGTGGGATAAGCGAGACAGGCAATTGCAATAAAATCAGAGGAGGACAACTTATTTATCTCCGCGTACAGGTAGCGGTGTATCTAAAATCTCCATCAGTAACTCTAAGCGAGAAGGCCGAGATAATAGAGGGATAAGATTTGGTAAAGAGTAGTAGTCACCTTGAAAGGTAAAACTTTCTACAGGGATTTGTCTTTCCTTGAGGATATTTTCTAGAAGCGGATAAGTGCTACCAACACGGACTATCAGTACATTCGGCATCACACCCATATCTCTTTGATAAGCTTGGTAAGCATCAGCAAAGTATGGTGTAGCGTTTTCCCCTTCGTCGGTAACAATAATGAACTGTTCTACTAACTGCTTTTTCAGCCGCATCGCTTCTACACCGCAACCGCAGCTAGTACCACCACCAGCATTGATCAGTTTAAAAGCGCGTTCCCAGTCGGTTAACTCTGTACCTTGTGCCTGTACGGGATAAGGCATAGTATCAAAAGCATAGACAAACAAGTCAGCTACAGTAATCCCGGAAATCATCGCGGCTAGGCGTTTACCAATTTCGATCGCCTCTGTCATCGAACCAGATTTATCAACTAGCAAGGCGGTAGATTTAGCAATCTTGCCTTTTTGTTTAACTTGCTGGTTGGTGATATTCTCTAGTTTGGCGATGGTTTGTGCGTCGAGTTGGGTAGCATCGGCGGCGACTGTGGCTTTAAAAGCCGAAACGCGATCGCTTTTTGCTGCTGCTTGTAATTTCTCATCAATCAAAGCTTTGATTTCTGGGTTGTCCATCGCACCTTTTGTTTGCAGCGATTTGAGGTTGTTAATAACCTCTTGAGGTGACATAGAATTAATTAAAGCTACTAAAACCGTAGGTGTCACCTGTTTAACTGCACCAATAGCAATGGTGTAAGGAATGTTATGTTCCACAATCAAAGCTGCTTGATCTGTGGGTTTTTCCATTTTCGCCAGTTGCTTCAACATAAAAGCCAGGCTATCTTCTGGGGGTTGTTCCTTAAACAACACTGCATCAGCACGTTGACTGGGTTTAATATGTAAAGTGGCGTATAGGTGTTTTAAAGCCTTGTGAGCGCGTAATGCGGCGCGATCGAAGAATTGAGGATTTTTTTCACGCTCTTGCAAATATAAACGTACTGCTGTACGTGCAGAACGCGGGACTTTACCCCGTTGCTGCTTCATAAAATCTACAATTCGCGCTACTTGGTAAGGTGGAAACTCTTGCAGCATCACAAATCCAGCGTTACGATGTTCTGTCACCTCACTGGTGAGCAAATGTCCCAAAAACACCTCTTTGTGATCTCGCACATCACCATGATTTTGATACCATACCGCCAAATGACCATAAAAAATTGGGTCAAGTTCAATTATTAATTTATGAAATTCTGCTACTTTGGCTAAATCACGGTGAGGTGTAGTTAGCAAGCTGTTGAGTAATTCTAAACGTAAGTCACGTTCTGCGGTATTCATGACTATACCTCCTGAAAATGTAGCGAAGTTTAGGAGGCAGAAGTTGCACGCTTTGTAGTGCTAAATCTATTTATAATAGTCACCACGCAAGTTAAGAAAGCATCACGCTAAGTAAAAGTTTTTCGAGGCGAAACTTTGTCTTTGAGCTTTCCATATTAGGGCGCAGCAACAACTGCCAATTTTTTAATACTGAAAAAATAGTATGATTACTTTTTAATTAATACTGGAAGAGGTTGTAAATCTGGCTCTATCCAGTTTATTCTAGCTTCCCAGGACATAAGTAAATCTCGACTATAATAGTTAAAGGGTAAATTCTTATCTCCATAATTCTGGATTAGTTCGTTAGTTAATTCTAGAAAACGATGATTTTCATTTTTTGTTAATAAATAGTGGCGAATTAGATGAATCCAGAATAATGTTAAAGTTTCGTGATAACCACCGTCTTTAGTGGTTTTAATTCCCACACCAGCATTATATTTTTGAATACTTTGACGCAATAAGTTAATAGCTTCTTGTGCTTTGTAGTGTGTTAGATACCAGAATGCTACTGTTAAATGCGCTTTGTGATGCCAATCACTTCTAGGTAAAGTGCAATTATTAAAGGCATTAACGACGCTTTCTATTTCACTAATTTTTTGAAAATTTTTAATTGTCCTCACCTGCTATTTTTAATTTTTAATTTTTAATTTTTAATTTTTTAAGTGCTTCACGTAAGTTAAGAAAGCTGTTGATTCATACACAGGATTTGAACCTGTTACTTTTATCTCCTAAAGATAACGCTCTACCAAATGAGCTAGTATGTAGGCTTTCTAAGTTGGGACGCGAAGCAAAAGCTTGTGAGTTGTAATTGAATTTATTGGGTACTTCGTACAAGTTAAAAAAGCTGTTGAGTCATACACAGGAGTCGAACCTGTACTATCTGATTATAAGTCAAATGCTCTACCATTGAGCAAGTATGTAAGCTTTTTTGGTTAGGGTACGAAGCGAAAATTTGTCAATTTTGGCGAGATTTTTAAGCACTTCACGCAAGTTAAAAAAGCTGTAAATATACAATTCGGTTACAAGCCGATCGCTCTTTTTAAGCTGGTAGTATGTAAGCTTTATTTGTTGGGGCGCGAAGTAGTTAAAATTTAACCCCCACACAAGTTAGCAAAGCTTTATTTTTACATTTAGTCTATACCATTTCGACTACATCGCCAAAAACGGCGATGGTAGGAATCGAACCTACAAGCTTCTCTCGAAGCATCATGTATGTAAGCTTTACAGGTCAGAGTGCGGGATAATAATTCTTTTAACCATACACCGCTTCCGGTCTGATGATTAAGTCACCATTCGGACGGCGATCGATAACATAAGATGTAAAGCGGTTTAAATTTACGTCAAAATGTTGCGCCAGTCGCTCTTTAATGGTTGTATCATTCATTCTAGTTGTAATCCCAATTTGGTTTTCATTGAGGTCATAAGAACGACCTTCAAAACGAATGTGAACCATTAAAATACCTCCTGGCTATCACCTGCCTTGCTTATTAACAAATCAGGCATTTGCTTTTGCCTTACATTTCTATACTACAAAAAGACTACAACAGTGTCAAGGGGGTGGAGGAAAATTTTTTGCTAGTATCATGATGCTGATGGAACAAAACAATTTTCTAGGAAGCATCCTATTGTTTGATTTCAGGACTGGCTTGTACAAGAAAGACCAAGCAATTAAAAATCGCGGTTTATCTTACACACCCAACGAAATCTAGACGCACGGACTTATGTTGAGCATGAGTTAGGTAGGCTATCCTGCGGGAAGCTGCTCCGAGTCTATGTTGTTGTAGTCTTAGATTTCTAGTCTGAGGGGTATTTGCTTGGTAAAAGCTAAGTATGTAACTTGCTTTTCTCTTGCTCTTTTTCCTGTTACAGTAGTTTTCTGTCTGATGAGGAACATAAAGCCTGTAAAGCTTATGCATCAAAGATTATAATCTACTTCACTAGAATAAAAACTGCTGTACTTCTATAGTAATCCGGTTTGATTTCTGAATTTATTTGTGTGGGTCGGGAACTCTTAACAGGGAACTCTTAACAGGAAAGAAGGGTTTCAGTATGTACTGAGTCTTGTTCAATAATCAAATAGGAGTCCTATATCTATAAGTAAATAGCTTTTTGCTGTAATGTGGTTGTTGGAGGTAATCACTATTGAATGTATTTAATGATTATTGATGTAAATCTAAGAACTACTTGATGATAGTGCATAATCTTTTACTAAAAGATTCCTTCATTTTTTAATGTATCCTTAAATTTAAATTAGAGAGGAAATAATGGGGATATTACTGTAAAAAAGAGTTGAAGTTTTATATATAAAGTTATTGTAAATTTATTGAGAAATTTTTCTGTAATTTTGCATATAATCGAAAGGTATCTGCTAAGGTGATTCAATTTGAGGTTTTCTTTCCTGAACTACGTGGATAAAGATAATCAGTTGGGCGCGATCGCAAGATGAGCAGATTTTGAATGAGTAGGATCTGTTGGTTTGTGCGATCTTACATTTATTTTGACCAAAATTGCCGATAAATCCCAATTTAATCTTCTGGAAAAGAAATGTATCTAGCCCATTCATGCATGAGTAATGAAAAGAAAGACAGTTCTCAACAGCCGTTAATCTTGGTAGTAGAAGATCATGAGGATAGTCTATTACTGATTAGTTATGCGCTTGAGTTACTTGGCTGTGGATTTATTTGTCAAAAAGACAGTTCCTCTACTTTACTGGTGGCAAAAGAGTATCAACCAGACTTGATTATGTTGGATATTCTTTTACCCAGCTTGAGCGGTTTGGATGTTGTGCGTTCTTTGAAGCAAGAACCACTCACCTGTAAAATTCCAGTAGTTGCTGTTACGGCTTTAACTGGGGAAGAGGAGCAAAAAAATATACTTGCAACGGGTTTTGATGATTATATTAGTAAACCCTATATGCTTGAGGATTTGGAAACAATGATTTATAGGTTTCTAAATCCAAAATTCGGATCTAAGTTAGCTTTTGAGACATGTCAGGAATAAGCCATTAAAAATTGGGAATTATCAACTAAGAGTTGGTTATGCCCCCTTTTTTACTTGAATGTAGCCTAATTTTCTTTGGGGAGTCGGACTGTAAAAGTGCTGCCTTGACCTAGTTCGGAATTAACGGTGATTTTGCCACCATGTGCTTCTATAATCCGATGGGAAAGATGCAAGCCTAAACCGCTACCAGCTCTTTTATTTCTACCTTGCCGAAACCGTTCAAAAATTCTGACTTGATCTTCGGGAGCAATGCCATAACCTGTATCTGCAACTTCGACTATGACTTCACTTTTCTCACTAATGGGGGGTGAAGTTTCAAAAATCCGAATGTTTATACCACCTGTGTCTGTAAATTTAATAGCATTACCGATTAAGTTATTTAAAACTCTTCTGAGTTCCAATTGATCGCCGATGACAATGCCATTATGATCTTCGAGTTGATCTAGTTTATGGGTGTCCAATTTGATAGTTAAGTTTTTCTCTTCTGCTAGAGGTATAAGTTCGCTGACGACTTCTTCCGCTATCTGTTTCAATTCGCATTTTTCCAAATTTAAGGTCTTTTTACCTGCTTCAAAGCGGTAGACTTCTAGCAGGGTATTAACCATTTGCATGAGGTTTTGGTTGCTGCGAATCATAACAGCGATCGCCTGTTTCATTTCTGGGGAGATTTTGCAAAAAGCCTCCTGTTGAAATAGCATCAGCATTCGATCGGCAGCTACTAGGGGGGTACGTAAATCGTGGGTAAGACGAGATACAAAGTCTTCCCTCTGTCTGGTCATTTTTTGTTGTTCATCAATACTGTGCTTGAGACGAAGGAGCGATCGTACCCTAGCTAGTAATTCATCTGTATCAAATGGTTTACGAATGAAATCATCAGCACCAGCATCTAAACCTTCAACTACACTAGATTCATGAAAAGCTGTGATTAACAAAATTGGAATATAGCCAAGTTCAGGATTATTACGAATCCGCCGCGTTACTTCATAACCATCCATTCCTGGCATCATTACATCCAATAAAATTAGGTCAGGAGGAGATTGTTCAACTTTTTGTAAAGCAGTTGTACCATCGCTCACTAGGTCAATTTCATATCCTTCACTTTCTAGAATTGTTTGCACTAAAATTAAATTATCTCTAGTATCATCTACCGCGAGGATACGGTCAATTTTATCACTTTCAACAACAGACATGATTTATCAACTTTTTGGAAATTAATCTACAGTGTTAGAGCTTGAGGTTGGGAAAACCCATTGATGCTTTACTCGTTGGTGGGGGGGACTGACAAGCATTTTGAGCAGAGTAAAAAATTCCATCACTATCCAGATTTAAACTGGGACTATCCACAAGGTTAGATGCTAAGGTAATTTGCCTGGGTAATTCAATTTTAAACATTGAACCTACTCCGACTTTACTTTCCAAGAAGATTTTCCCTCCCATCATTCGCACTAATGCGTCAATAATTGCTAAACCTAAACCCGTGCCAGGGTATTTGCGTGTTATCCCTTGATCAGCTTGCCTAAATGCTTCAAAAATGTGTTTGAAATCTCTGGGAGCGATACCAATTCCTGTATCTTTAACAGTAATAGTGATTCGGTTTGTGCCTGTTTCCCTCACTTCTACCCCAATACTACCTGATTCTGTAAATTTTACGGCATTGGAGAGGAGGTTAATTAAAATCTGCCGCACCCTCCCTGGATCATTAAACACTAAATTGTTGTGCAAGTTTGTCTGTACTAGTAAAGATAGTTTTTTTGCTTCCGCTAAAGAATCTATTTCGGCTACTGTATTATGTATCACCTTAGTTAAATCAAAAATTTCTGGTTTAAGTTCTAATTTTCCTGCTTCTAGTTTAGAAAAATCTAGAACTTCATTAAGCAGCATCAGCAAATGTTTGCCATTATTGAGTATTCGCTCTACCATATCCATTTGCTGACTATTAAGATGTCCAAATTTTGGACGCAACAATATTTGAGAGAAACCAATAATAGCATTCATCGGAGTTCGTAACTCATGAGATATTGTTGCTAAAAACTGGGATTTGAGCCGCGAAGCTTCCATGAGTTTTAAATTCTGTAATTGAATTTGTTGTCTTTGTCTCTCTAATTCCTGGTTTTTACGCATTAATTGCTCATGACTTTCTCTCAACCTTTGATTTGCTAAAGCTGCTTGAAGTTCTGCACGATATAAACGAATTGCAGTTCGCAGAATTTTTTCTAAGTTTTCTGAAGAAATTTTAGATTTAGAGAGATAGTCTGTTGCACCTGCATTGATCAAATCGACAGCTATTTTTTCATCTCCTTGAGCAGTTAAAACGACTAAGGGGACTTTAATTTCTGAGGAGCGTAGCTTGTGAATTAAAGTAAAACTATCTTGATCCGGTAAGCAATAGTCTAGAAAAACGCAGTCGTATTTACTATGTTTAAGGGCAGAGAGCGCATTATTACCATCACTTACTTCGCACAGTTCCATGCAAACACCTGCTTCTTTCAGGGCCAGACGTATTGCCATGCGGTCTACTTCATCATCATCTACAACCAAAATTTTCAGCGTCTTTTCCATCGGTTTTTATATTCGCTGCCAAATACAGGTTGATGTTCAGCATTTCTATAATCAAATTATCCCACTAAGGAATTTACTATTTTCTGACAATCGAAAAATTGGAGAATAAAAATTTAACTATTTTATAGGTTATTTAATTAAATTATTCACATAAAATTTCTGATCCTCCAATTTTTATTGTGCTAGTTATTCTTCATATTATTGACTGAGTTGACTTTCAATTATTTTTACTAAATCCAGTTAATTGATGGCAATTCCAGAATTGGGGTGAGCTAATAGTTAATTGAGTAGAATCAGACTTGAACAAAATTATCTATCAGGCACACACCAACCATAATCTGTGAAAGCATGTGAATCGATCAATAGTAAAATAGAATACTTTACCTATCTCAACACAATTGTAAATGAGCAAGTGATTGACCGTCCTCACCCATTAGTGAGAGTTGCATACAAACATTGTGTACCATAAGCTTGAGCAGTTTTACTCACCAGAACATTCCTGAATGCTGAGTAACAAGTGCTGAATTAAGAAGGATTTACAACTTTTAAAACCATATCTCTAGATGTGGGGTTGAACAGTGTAATTAGTAGTGTGTCTCTATTTATCTCCTCATCTTTAAATATGACCTATTGCCTATAACAGTTCTATTGGAGTTGTAAACTTGTTGGTAGAGGAAAGGGAGTCCTGAACCGACCACAGTTTTTTCTCATCTGATCGATGATTGCTGAGTCTTGACTAAATAATCCAAATACAGGCTGCCAATTAAGTGAAAAGAAAGTATAGTTTCATTTACTGCCTGTTAAGTAGTCGTGCAAAATAAATTTCATAGTTAGGAGAGGGAACTCTTAACAGGGAACTCTTAACAGGTAAGAAATACAGACATTTCTGTTTTCAGTTAATATGTGCAATTAATTTTGCTTGGGTACTTAATCTCTATTTTAGGACATGTTGTAAAGTAATCTGATCAACGATAAGATTGACATACTGATTGAGCAAAAAACTGCTACGGAGAATAATTTCTCAGTATACATTATTACTTTGACTAGGTTTAACTGCTTTTTACTTGGAAAACACGGTTTGATTTTAACGTTAGTTGATTTGTGATTCGAGAATCTGACATTTTGCTATCATCAAAAAGATGAGTTATGGACTTTAATTCTGGGTTGACTGAACGATCAAGTCTCAGGTAATGACTGTATACCCATCTGGTAGCGAGCAGCTACGGCGAGAGTGTTTCACCATCGCCATACTCCTCTGGGGAAGCAAGCTAAGTGTATCGTCTCACAATCTTCGGTGGGAGCTTCGTCATCTTCCTTTGACATCTCTTTGTGGAAACTAGCTGTTCGTTGGCTTGATTAATAGTAGAATCATTGAAAGCATTAGTTCATTTTTATACTGTGTTTTATGTAATTTGTTGATGATTGGTAGTGTTGGAGAAAGCTGGAAAAGAAAATTAGGAGTTAATTTTGACTAATACCAGCGAGGAAATAGCAGAGACTAAGAATAAGTTGTCGTTCGTCTCAATAATCTCTTTTTTTTTGAAAAAAATAGCCATACATCTATAGCTAGATTTTTTCTCTCTCTAAATATTAAAAAGGTGAAAGTTATTATCTCTATTGGTGGATGCTACCTACCTATCAGATCATCTATCCTGGGATTGGGGATATTAGAACAAACATTTAAAAAGGTATTAGCTGGAGAGAAGAAATTCAGATAATAGTGGGTGTAACAATGAGTGAGATTAGCATTGTATTAATTGAAGATCATGATTTAACACGCATGGGATTAAGGGCTGCGTTACAGTCTCATAGTGCCTTAAGAGTGATAGGTGAAGCTGCAAATGCTACCCAAGGTTTCAAATTATTAGAAACAACTAAGCCAGATGTGGCTGTGGTGGATATTGGGTTGCCAGACATGGATGGAATTGAACTAACCCGCAAGTTTAAACGCTACCAAGCAGAAACCGGACAGTCAAATACAAAAATTCTCATCCTCACGATGGACCATACAGAAGATGCGGTTTTGGCGGCTTTTGCGGCAGGAGCAGATTCATACTACATGAAGGAAACCAGCATTAATAAGTTGACTGAGGCTATTCAAGCAACTTACAGTGGTAATTCTTGGATTGATCCGGCGATCGCTAATGTGGTGTTGCGGAAGATGCGTCAAGGGATACCAGGAGATAGCCAGCCTTCAGATAAGCCGAAAACGGTGAAAATTGAGGCATTAGCAACGGAATATGAGCAAGTTTTAGAGACTTATCCTCTCACTCAACGGGAGTTAGAAATTCTAGAGTTAATTGTGGCTGGTTGTAGCAATGGACAAATAGCCGAAAAACTCTACATTACAGTAGGAACTGTCAAAACTCATGTCCGCAATATTTTAAATAAACTCTGTGCTGATGACCGCACCCAAGCAGCAGTTCGAGCTTTACGTTCTGGATTAGTGGCCTAATCTTTCTTGTAAACATTGAGCAATGAGCTTTGCTGCGCCTGGTTTACCCATGCGTTTAAGTCCATTTTCGGCAATTGTTTGTAACAAATCAGGATTGGTTAGTAGGGACTGCACTATTAGAGGCACTTTGGCTGGTTGGTCTACTAAAATTAGAGACGGGCCTAACAGCCGACTTTGTGCTTCGGCAAAGGCTGAATTAAATTGAGGTCCTGGGCCGGGGATGGCGATCGCTGGTTTTCCCAATCCTACAAATTGTTCCGTGGCTGTTCCTGCCATAGCGATCGCCACATCTCCCAAATGTAAACAGTCATTGTAAGCATTTTGGGTTAAAATCAAATACGCATTTTTTTGTTTAAATGTCAAGAAATTAACATCAGAAATTTGCAGAGGAGATTCAGTGCTAGGTCGCCAGCCTTGAGTTTGCAGGGTTTGGGTTAGGGTGTGCAGATCAAGACTAGGAGCGATCGCCCCCAAGAAGACCACAGTTCCCGCCGCCTGAAAAATAGAATCTTTTTCTCGGAAACTGGCTATTAATGCGGAAACAGCAATTAAGATTATTTCCCAATTGTTATAGGCTTCTGGGGGACGAGAACCAGGTAACAAAGTAACAATAAAAGGGCGAATCATCTCTGATTCAACTGCGTTTTGACTATAAAATTGTGTAGTATTAAAAGTTGGTTCTAAGTCATCCATCATCGGATTACCTAAATCAAAAGCAGCAATTGGCCACTTTTGTAATATTTTTGTAGTTAAACTATCTCTGGGAAACACAGCCCGACAACGGCGACGACTCATGAAAAATCTTTCCCAAGGATGGTAGATAGAACCAGAAAAGTTTTCCCACCGTGCAGACTTAGATTTTCTGGGTAATAAACCATCTTCATCTTGGACATAATATTCTGATTTAGCTGTGCCAATAAAGGCATAATTAGTGCCACTGATAAAGGCAAATAAAAGCGGCACAATATCTCCTACAGCTAAAATCGCCTGTTTATTACCAGATTTTTTTTGGATTTGTACCCAACGACGTACGGCTTGGATTTGCTTCCAGGTTAGTTGTAATAAACCTCCTTTGACATCTCCCATTAACTGGCGACTATCCATATAAATAAAACCACCAGAAGGCATTTTTTTGACTGTACCAATTAAAGGTATATCTAATTTTTGATAAGCTTGTCCCTCGCCTACTATTGGTAAAGCAAAGATATCTGGAGGAGAAGACAGTTTTAAGAGTTCTTTGATAATGCGGACAGCAATTATATCTTCTCCATGACCATTGCTTAAAACTAATAACTGCAAACGTGAAATAGCAGTTTGGGAGTAAGTAGATAAAGATAAGTGGGATAAATCACTCATGGAACTTTACTTTAAATATTTTCATATAGGTAAGTGGTATAATACCCTCTGTACAGGACAAAAAATAGAAAAAAGGCTTGCAAAGGAGACAGGGAAGGGGTTTCATAGAAAGTTACCACACAATCAAAAAAACCCCTATGAATGAGATTAACAGATTACGAGAAGCTTTAAAA
>DATGXQ010000222.1:0-20074 GCA_035298905.1 Nostocaceae cyanobacterium
TAGAATTCGTGGCTATACAGGCCAAGTCCGCCTACGCGGACTAATGAAAAATCAAGGTTTTCAAACCCACGCAGGTGGGTTTTGCTTGTGTAGACGCGGTTTCTAACCGCCCATTTTTCGTTAAGTTGACACTAATGGGCACTGCCATGTCCCTACAAGTAATCTATATGTATCAGGGTTTTCGGAAAATGGTATTACTATAGTAATCCTAAATGAGATGTGAACAGTCCCAATACCCAATACCCAATACCCAATACCCCACCTCCACCAGTAAGTTCATGACTCAAATCGGATTACTATACCTGTCCACTTTCTTATCCCGAACTCAGGTTAGATAGCTGGAGCAAGACCGCTCACCGTTCTCCTCCAAATAAATGAAATAGGAAGAATCCAGTTAGATATTCTAATTCAGCTTATTAACGACCGACATAGTTTGAATGCGCCAGCCATCATTTTTGCGAACCAAATCATAACGCACGCGCAAATTTTCCCTAGAGGAGCGTTTTTGCTGCCCAGATTGATAAAATTGAGTGGTTTCTTCAACTGTGGCTTCTACTCTAGCTTGATTGGGATTATTGCTCTGGCTATCTACAGATTCCACCTTTAGTTGATGGCTATACTTGCGATAGCGGTTTTCTGAGCGCTCCTGTTGAGCAACTTGCAGCCATTGGGATAAAGCCGAACCAGTTAAAATTTGCTCTAAACTCTCCACTTGATGATTTGGGCCTAAAGCTGCGGCTTTAGTAGATAACCAAGTCTGAATGATTTCCTCGGCGGCGGTATTCGTTAGTGGCCCATCTGGTGGCAATGGTTTACTGTTAGGGTCAGGAATCTCTATGAGTGGGCGGTTCAGTTCTATGGCCAGCTGCTGTCCTTGTAAGGATGGAGAGGGGAAAAAGACATTTTTGACCACGTTGACAGTGGTGAAAATCAATAACCACACTACCAATAGACCCAACAAAGAGAGAAACACCGTCCACACTAAGCGGGTTTTTCCTTCTAAGGTGTTAGCAAAAATTCGCCGCCGTTGGCGTTGGCGATCGCCTCTCACTTGTTCCCGTGAACTGCCAGAATAAGGCTGAGGTTTTCTGCGCTTAGTCTGAGGATGGCCACTCGGAGAAGAAAAACTACTTCTGGGGATGTCTGTATTGGGTTGCGGTGTTCTTGATCTGGGAGATTGATCAGGGGTAGATGGGGAATATTGGGTATACTCTGGTACTTCTCTGGCTGATGTTGCCGAGTTATCAGCATCGACTGTGTGGTTATGGGAAAACGGGCGGGATGTACCTAAATTATGACTGTAATAACGAGAGGTATTAATTTGTGGTTCAGGAAAAGATTGATTGTTAATTACAGCCCATTCGCTAGTAATTTCTGCATCTGTAGGTAAGGCTTCCAAGTAAGCTTGGACTTGAGAATCAGCAAAATAATCCTTGAGAGAAGCTTGCTGTTTTGCCAAGTCCCGGAAGTGAGGAAATACTTCTTGCTGTAACCATTGTTCAGCGTATAAACATAGCCCTGGTAATAAATCTGGCGAGTCTTGGGATTTTTCCCGAATAAAAGCTAGGGCTTCATATTCCTGGCTGAGTTCGAGTACACGGGTTGCTTCTTCTGTTTGTCCCAGCAGTAAAGCACATAGAGACTGTTCTAAATGTACATCTTGACGCTTACCCAAACGCATGAGCATTTGTTTAGCTTGGCGAATCAAAGCTGGTTGACGTTGGGCAAAACCCCTAGCGATGAGGGCGTAGACTGCTAAATATGTAGCCACGGCAGAAGGGCGTTTGCTTTCAGCTTCAAAGAGTTTATGTTGTTCCGCTACAGTCAGATAATTGCGAATCTGTTGGATAAACCGTAGAAAATCATCTATGTTTAAACCTGATTGATCATTGCCAGTGCCATCAATGCCCAAGCGATCGCTCAAAATACTCTGTAATAATTCTAATCCTTGGCGGCGTTCAGCCGTTTTATCTAGTGGTAGTGCCAGTAACTCTAAAATTCTATAAGGACGCAACCTGTAGAGATCCGCAGCAATTTCCGCCCGGACATTGGGGAATAAACCTTCCTGTGCCAGTAATTCATCACCAGTTTCTAGGGAGATAGCCGCATTTTCATAATGGCCTTGTTGCCATTGTTCGCGCCCCAGTTCTAAGCAAGCTAAGGCAACAGTGAGAATAATATCAGGTAACTCTGGGTTGTCCAGGTTTTCCTCAGTATTTAAATTTCGTCCAGTCTTAACACTGACTGCACCATGCTTACTAACTATATAAGGACGACCAAGTTTTAAGACTAGCTCATATTCTCCCAACTCTTGCAGAATCAGCAGAGAACCAACAAATTCATCTTGAGTGATTTCAATGCTTAAACTTTGAGCATCTTGATCACGTCGGCCCTGTTCTGTCTGGTTATCAGATGTAAATGTGGTAGTAGTGCGATCAGGATCATAGGCTTGAGCAAGATAAAGCTGATCATAGGTGCTGCGTTCTCTGGGATTGGATAAAACCACATAAGCCTCTTCTATGAGTTGTTTACGAGAAGATATCGCTGCGGTCGAATACTCACGTCTTGGCAATTGGACAATGCGATCGCTGTACGCTTGCCGCAATTGTTCTTCGCTTGCCGCTAATGGTAATCCTAAAATTCGGTAGTAATCTAGCGGAATTCGCACAGCCTACTTCCTCTGCACCGTGATCATGTTAATTCACCTAGAGCATTCCAGGCATGTAAAACCGTGCCATAATAATAGCGTTAATAATACCGTATCGCTCTCAGACTATAAGTGTATATTGCAACAGAACTATTTTTACCCTGAATTTTGACATTCGCCGATGGCGATCGCCAATATGATTAACCCCCCATTTTAATCATTAGTATATTCCCTGCAATATAAATTAAGTTATATATTAGCTACAGGCAGTGTCAAATATAAATACCACCTTTTATTGTTGTGCAGACTTTAACTTTGCCATAACCTCCGGTTAACCCTTGCTTTGGTTATTTTTGAGTTCATACAGATGCTAATACAAAATACATTCCTCATAAATTGAAACGGTATCCTACCATAACTCGTTCATAATAACAACCGACCATAGAAACATTTAATTATTTGTAATAATTTGAACCAATCGCATTTGTTATTAAATTTATACAAAATTATTTACATACCAGGATGGCTGACTGATAAGTGTTTCAGCTACTTTGTATCGGTAATAAATTTTAGCTAAGTATTTTAACTGTACTTTTGTGATCATCTGAACCTGTAATATAAATATATCTACTGGCTACAAATCATAGAGAATTAACTATGAAACCTATTTCTATGATTATTGCTGCTTTAGGTGCTGGGATGATGGCGAAGTATTCTGATAGCGATCGCTGCTACCCAAAATATAGCACAAGCAAATTTAAAAGACGCTGATCAGGACTTAAAAACCTTGATTCAGAAAAGGTTTGAAAGTCAAGCAAGCACAGATACTTTTGTTAAAAATACCATTGTTAAAAATACCATTTAAAAGAGCCATAATCTGATAATTCACGAGTTAGTTTATAACTCAAATCGACATGGAAGAAAATTAATAATCTTTTCATTACAAACTACTCAGGCTTCCTCTATTTACCTAATCTGAATCTCAAGGGACAAAAAACATGAAATTTTATGATGCTTTCATCTCCTATGGACGTGCTGACAGTAAAGCCTTTGCCATCAAACTGCATGAAAAACTGACAGCAGAAGGGTTAAATGTCTGGTTTGATCAAGAAGATATTCCCTACGGTGTAGATTACCAAAAACAAATTGATGATGGTATAGAAAAATCTCATAACTTTCTATTTATTATCGCTCCTCATTCCGTTAATTCAGATTATTGTCGCCTGGAAATTGAACTAGCTGTTAAGCTGAATAAAAGAATTATTCCCTTACTGCATGTAGAGAAAATTAGCAGAGAAACTTGGGAACAGAGAAACCCAAATAAAACCGAAGAAGACTGGCAAAAATACCAACAAAAAGGACTGCATTCTAGTTATCAGAATATGCACCCAATAATTAGTAAAATAAACTGGGTGTATTTTCGGGAAGAGTTAGATGATTTCTCTACCGCTTTTACAGGATTATTGAATGTAATTAGTAAACATAAAGATTATGTAGAAGAACATACTAATTTCTTGGTGCGAGCCTTAGAATGGATGAGAAATCAGAAACCAATCAACTATTTATTAGTTGGGTCAGACAGACAAAAAGCAGAAAATTGGTTAAAACAGAGATTTACTGAAGAACTACCACCTTGTCTTCCCACAGATTTACATTGTGAATATATTTGTGAAAGTACCAAAAATGCCCAGAATTTACTCACGCAAGTTTTTCTTTCAGCTTCAGATCAAGACAATGTAATTAAGGATAAAATTAGAAAAACCTTAATGCGGGAAAGCATTACAGTTTGGACTAATCAGACTGATCTTAAAACCGGAGTAGCGTTTAAAGAAGGAATTGTTCAAGGACTGGAAGGAGCAGATAATTTTGTTTATTTGATATCTTCAGAATCGTTAAAATCAGAATTTTGTCAACAAGAAGTAGACCAGGCATTAGCTGATAATAAACGCATTATTCCTTTATTAATTGAAAAAATTCACTTAGAATTAATTCCCTCAACAATTAAAAATTTACAATTTATAGATTTTACAGAATGGGAAGAACCAGAAAAATATAATCTCAGTGCAGATAAATTATTACACGAATTAAAGCAAGAACCATCTTACTATGAGAAACATAAAATTCTGTTAGTCAAAGCTCGGAAATGGCAACGACAAAATAAAAATGCTAGTCTGTTATTGCGGGGTTATAACTTACAACATTTTGAAGCATGGTTGAAAGTAGCAAAACAGCGACAAGATTATCCTCCCTTACCTTTACAAGAGGAATATATTACCGCTAGTTCCAATCAACCAGAAGAATCTTCATTAGAAGTTTTTATCTCTTATTCTCGTGCTAACTCAGATTTTGCCAGAAAAATCAATGATGCTTTACAAGAATTAGGAAAAACAACTTGGTTTGACCAAGAAAGTATTGCCACAGGGACAGATTTTCAACAAGAAATCTATCGAGGTATTGAAAATTCCGATAACTTCTTATTTATTATTTCACCAAACTCTGTCAACTCTCCCTATTGTGCTGATGAAGTGGAATATGCTCAAAAATTAAATAAACGCTTTATCACCATATTACATCAAAAGTTATCAGACAATGAGGAGAAAAAACTTCCACCAGCTTTAGCCAGTGTGCAATGGCTAGATTTTAATCAACATGGAGGAGAATTTCAGGCTAATTTTAATGAGTTGGTGAGGACGCTAAATACAGATATAGAACATATCAGAAACCATACAAAATGGTCACAACGTGCGCTGGAATGGAGGGAAAAAAGTCAAAATGCAGATTTGTTGTTACGGGGAAGTGAGTTTGCTATTGCGGAAGAATGGTTAAAGACGACAGAACGAGAGAAGAAAAATCCGGCTGCAACAGATTTACAAAAATTGTTGATTTCTCAAAGTAGAGAAGCTATTAAAGCGCAGAAAAAACAAGAAAAACTTCAGAGATTGGTATGGAGGTCATTAGTAGCGACAAGTGTAGCTTTATTGGCAGCAGTAGGAGGATTTGTTTTTGCTTTTATGCAGTTACGAAAATCGGAAATCAATAGAGCCGAATCTTTGGGTAAATATTCCTTGTTACTATTGAGTGAAGGAAAAGACTTAGAAGCTTCTGTCATAGCAATTAAAGCGGGAAAAGTCCTGCAAAAGCAACACACAACTAACCCAGAAATACTTTATGCCTTGCAGACAATTCTGTTTGAGGGAAGAGAACGCGATAGATTAGAAGGGCTTAATTCCAGTAGTGTCCATAGCGTGAGTTTTAGCCCCGATGGTAAAACCTTGGCTTCTGGCTATAGGGACAACACCATCAAACTGTGGAATGTCCAGAAAAGTCAAGAAATCCTCACTCTCAAAGGGCATAGTGATAATGTCAATAGTTTGAGTTTTAGCCCCGATGGCAAGACATTGGCTTCTGGCAGTAAGGACAAAACCATCAAACTGTGGAATCTAGAGACTCTCAAGGAAATCCGCACTTTTAAAGGGCATAGTAAACTTGTCACTGGTGTGAGGTTTAGCCCTGATGGCAAGATTTTGGTTTCTAGTAGTGATGACACAACAATCAAACTGTGGAATGTCCAGACAGGTGAACAAATCAAAACTCTCAATGGGCATAAAAAATCTGTTACAAGTGTGAGTTTTAGTCCTGATGGCAAGACCTTGGCTTCTGGCAGTAAGGACAAAACAATCAAACTGTGGGATGTAAAGACAGGCAAGGAAATCCGCACTTTCAACGGGCATGATGGATTTGTCAATAGTGTAAGTGTTAGCCCCGATGGCAAGACTTTGGCTTCTGGCAGTGTTGACAAGACCATCAAACTGTGGGGTGTAAAGACAGGCAAGGAAATCCGCACTTTTAACGGGCATAGTGGTTATATCTACAGCGTGAGTTTTAGCCCGGATGGTAAAACTGTGGCTTCTGGCAGTAAGGACAACACAATCAAACTGTGGAATATCCAGACCGATGAAGAAATCGAAACTCTCAACGGACATAGTAGCTATGTCACCAGTGTGAGTTTTAGCCCGGATGGTAAGATTTTGGCTTCTGGTAGTTGGGACAACACCATCAAACTTTGGAATCTGGAGACGAGCAATAAAATCTCCACTCTCCAGGGGCATAATGATTATGTCAATAGCGTGAGTTTTAGCCCTGATAGTAAGATAGTGGCTTCTGGCAGTCAGGATAAAACAATCAAACTGTGGAGTGTCAACACAGGTAAAGAAATCGGCACTCTCAAAGGGCATACCAAAACTGTCACCAGTGTGAGTTTTAGCCCTGATGGTAAAACTTTGGCTTCTGGCAGTGATGACCAGACAATTAAACTGTGGAATCTAGAGAATCTCAAGGAAATCCGCACTCTCAAAGGGCATAATGATTCTGTCATTAGCGTGAGTTTTAGCCCGGATGGTCAGATTTTGGCTTCTGGTAGTGCTGACAAGACCCTCAAACTGTGGGATGTGCAGACAGGCAAAGAAATTCGCACTTTCAAGGGGCATCATGATTCTGTCTACAGCGTGAGTTTTAGCAGTGATGGCAAAACTTTGGCTTCTGGCAGTTTTGACACGACAATCAAACTGTGGAATCTGGAGACTTTCAAGGAAATTAGCACTCTCAAGGGGCATAATGATACTGTCAGTAGCTTGAATTTTAGCCCGGATGGTAAAACTTTGGCTTCTGGCAGTTGGGACAACACCATCAAACTGTGGAATCTACAGACAGGGCAGGAAATTGATACTCTCAATGGGCATAGTGATTCTGTCATTAGCGTGAGTTTTAGCAGTGATGGCAAAACTTTGGCTTCTGGCAGTCAGGATAAAACAATCAAACTGTGGAATGTTAACACAGGTAAAGAAATCGGCACTCTCAAAGGGCATACCAAAACTGTCACCAGTGTGAGTTTTAGCCGTGATGGCAAAACTTTGGCTTCTGGCAGTAAGGACAAAACAATCAAACTGTGGAATCTTTCAGACTTATACTTAGACTTAGAATCCTTAGTAGGACGAAGTTGCGAGGGAGTACGTAATTATTTACGGAATAATCCTTTAAGAGGTAATCCTGATGTGAACGAAGATGACAGGAAGTTGTGCGATGGCATTGGTACTCAAAAGTAAAGTAGTAGTAGTGACAGAATCTAGCCAAGTGTCCTAAATTGTTAGTAGCTATGCAGAAAGGCTGTCACCGCAATTGTTAATCTAGGAGAGGAACGAGCAGGAATCGCAGCAAGTAGCTGTTTTCCTCTCCAGAACCGAAAAATGGTAAATTACCCATTCCCTATGATCCTTATTTAGTGCATAAATAAAATTTGATTGTGAATTTTTCCTAAGCAATCAGCCATCAGCTATCAACTTTCATCAAAATCAGGTGTGTAATTTTCCCGCTTTGGGCTGATTTCTCCACTTGTCCTGATGAGAAAATTAGCAAATCTGGGCTGATTGGTAACTGCTAACTGCTGAGACTATAAAACCGTAACTTTGAGTTGTACGACAGGAATACTTCAAAATAATGATTCAAGAACGCACATTACCCACATTTGACACTGCTACAGTCCAGATTACGAAAGAAGAAGGGTTAAGTTTATACCAAGACATGATTTTAGGGCGGTTTTTTGAAGATAAATGCGCCGAAATGTACTACAGAGGCAAAATGTTTGGTTTTGTCCATTTGTACAACGGTCAAGAAGCCGTGTCTAGTGGGATTATTCGTGGTGCGATGCGTCCAGGGGAAGATTATGTTTGCAGTACCTACCGCGACCACGTTCATGCTTTGAGTGCGGGTGTGCCAGCCAGAGAGGTAATGGCAGAATTATTTGGTAAGGCCACCGGTTGCAGTAAAGGACGTGGTGGTTCTATGCACATGTTTTCTGCTGAACATCGTTTACTTGGTGGTTATGCTTTCGTGGCTGAAGGTATTCCGGTAGCTGCTGGGGCGGCTTTTCAAAGTAAATATCGCCGGGAAGTGTTAGGAGATGCTAGTGCTGATCAAGTTACCGCTTGCTTTTTTGGTGATGGGGCAGCTAACAATGGTCAATTTTTTGAAACCTTAAATATGGCGGCTTTGTGGAAACTGCCGATTTTGTTTGTGGTAGAAAATAATAAATGGGCGATCGGCATGGCTCATGAGCGAGCAACTTCCCAGCCAGAGATTTACAAAAAAGCCAGTGTGTTTAACATGGTTGGCGTAGAAGTAGACGGTATGGATGTCTTAGCAGTCCGCCAAGTAGCCCAAGAAGCTGTAGCCCGCGCCCGTGCTGGAGAAGGACCGACTTTAATCGAAGCTTTAACCTATCGCTTCCGTGGTCACTCCCTGGCTGACCCTGATGAACTCCGCAGCAAAGCCGAAAAAGAATATTGGTTTGCCCGTGACCCAATTAAGAGATTAGCAGCTTATCTACTAGAACATAACTTAGCAGATGAAGCAGAATTAAAAGGAATTGAGAAGAAAATTCAGGACGAAATCGACGAAGCTGTGAAATTTGCAGAAAGCAGCCCTGAACCAGATCCAAGCGAGTTATATCGTTTTATTTTTGCTGAAGACGAATAAACAGACGCGGAGAGGGGAGACGCGGGGAGGGGAGAAATCATTTTCTTTCCCCATACCCCATACCCCATATCCCATACCCTATTGAGGAATAAACCCGTGTATACCATTTCCCAACAACAGCAACAGTACAAAACCTATATCCTGACTGATGAAGCGGCTAACTCTCAAATAGAAGTTGTACCGGAACGTGGCGGAATCATTACCCGTTGGCGTATCCAAGGACAAGAAATACTCTATTTAGATACAGAACGTTTTGCTAACCCAGAGTTAAGCATCCGGGGTGGTGTACCGATTTTATTCCCTATCTGCGGTAATTTGCCTGATAATACATACACATACAACGGGCAGCAGTACACCCTAAAACAACATGGTTTTGCCCGTGATTTACCTTGGCAAGTCACTGACCAAATCACTGAAGACAAAGCTAGTCTAACTGTGGTTCTCAAAAGTAGTGAGCAAACAAAAGCCGTCTATCCCTTTGATTTTCAACTCACTTTCACTTATGAATTGCAGGGAAATTCTTTGACAATTCGCCAAGAGTATGCTAATAAATCTTCCGTCCCTATGCCCTTTTCGGCGGGGTTTCATCCCTATTTCCTCACAGGGGATAAAAATCAGCTAGAGTTTGAGATTCCCTCTGGACAGTACCAAGACCAGAAAAGCAAGGAAATTCACGCTTTTAACGGGAAATTTGACTTTGAGCGGGAGGAGATTGATTTTGCCTTTGGGCATTTGCGGAGTCGGTCGGCGGCTGTCATCGATAATTCCAAAAAGTGCAAATTGACTCTTGATTATGATGACATCTATGCTATGCTTGTCTTCTGGACATTGAAGGGGAAAGAGTTTTACTGTCTCGAACCTTGGACGGCTCCTCGTAACTCGCTCAATACAGGCGAACACTTGACGGTGTTAGAGCCTGGATCTAGCAAAATTACGTCTGTACGATTAAAAGTAAATTTTTTCTAGAAACCCCTTTACAAATCTACAGCGAGTTTGCTATATTAAATAAAGTGAGTTACAAAACGTAACGAAAGGGTCGCTAACTCAACGGTAGAGTACTCGGCTTTTAACCGATTAGTTCCGGGTTCGAATCCCGGGCGACCCATTTAGAAATTCAAAAGTAAGAAATTTGGGTTTTGAGGAAAGAACACTGTCTTGAAGAAGCGGTGTTTTTTGGTTTTTGGGATAATGAGGGGAACACCTGCTATCTTCTACTCAAAAGTCCTTTAATAACATACAGCACTTTCGATTAAAGTGAAGTACACTTTAACCCTTGATTTACAAGCTTTACAGGCTTATCGCTGTACCTCATAAACTTAGAATACGCTGTATTTCCGAACTTAAGATAAATAAAGCGACATATTTCCGAACTTAAGATAAATAAAGCGATACATTTCCGACTTTAAGATAAATAAAGCGACATATTTCCGAACTTAAGCCTTCTTGATGCTGTGGGGAACTATAGCTTGTTTATGGCTGAAATATGGACATAATAGGATTTTGGGTAGTTGGCGATCGCTCATGAGAAAAATTTTGCTTAAGTTCCTTATCTTCGGTGGTACAAATTCAAGATTCAGGCCAAAATAATGGCAAGTTGAAAAGAAATTTCTAACTCAACAAATTGCAAATGCTAATTTTGCTGTATTCAGCAACAGCAAAACTATTTTGGAGTTAAAAACGATGAATTTGTTAAAGAAGTTAATACACTCTGCTAAGTTTTGGGCAGTTACTTTTTCTTGCCTATCATTTTTAACTTTCTGCTTTCCTGCAACAGCAACAGCAGGTACGAAGCTTCTAGTTGATCAAATACAGGAATGTGCTTTTATTAATGGCGGCAGCTTCAGTGTAGATAAAACTGGTGATGTACCATTGACTACAGTTATTACCTCCGCTATACTCTCCTTACCTGCTAATGAGACAGGAATAATAGAGTCGATCGTCATTACCGGACCTGATGGACAGCGTGAGTTTGGTTGTGAAAATATCAAAGTAAAGAATGGCACTGATTTAATCAAAGCCTGTGGTGGTAATGCATTTTTAAAAGCGGGAAAGACAAACTACAAAGCAAAAGGTTCTAATTTTCAGCCTATACTCGATACAGTATTTTCTGTTAACTTAAGTTAAACATATCAATTGATTAAGTTGTTATTTCCAGTACAAACTATTGAAATATCTAAAATTTTCCAAGGTTGTGCTGGGAATACATTGTTTATAAACTCTGGAAAAACCTATAGTATTGAACTAGGCATTAAGATAAGCGGATATTGACTGAAAACAAATTAAGAAATATGTATAAAGTGGCAAAAAAGACATATTAAAGAAACTATTTAATATTAACACATTTATTAAATACACTGTGAGCAAGGATTTACCAATAGTTTAAATTTTTTGTAAAAATTAACAGTCTTTCCTGGAATGAGAATCACTCATTAATCACAGGAATAAATGTGCGATAGAGTAGGTTTTACCTACTAAACTTATACCTCAAAGAGCCTATAGGAACTTTGTAGTTTTTAGTAAACTTTCTGCAAACTCAAACAATGGAACACGATCAAGAAAGTCAAAATGGCAAAATATTTACTGCCAATTTAGGATTTATTGCCCTTTGCTTTTTAATTGGTTTAGCTGGATTTGGTTACGTTCTGTGGGTATTACCTGGGATTGCTGAATATTCAGGAAATGGTACTCGCACTTGTATTGATGACGGTTGGAAATTTGGACTAATTGTTACACATGTTTTAACCTTTGTTCTCATACCTTTAGCAATGAGAATTTTTTACCAAGGGTTAAAAAATCTAGGATTGCCATTAAAAACTATTTTTGCTTCACAGTTAGGTTTAGCTTTTATCATGGTGGCGATCGCCTCAGAAATTGGTTGGCATGTTACCCAATGTTGGTATTACACAAATGACTTTACAATGCTGAATTTCATGTTTTACTTTTTCTTGATTTCAGCATTTGCTTTGTGGTCAGAAGGTTTAGCTCAGAAAACAACCATTATTACCAGATTAACTAACTTATTATTCGCCGTTAGTTTATTAGTGGTTTCTATTTTGTACCCTCTCGGTAATAAAGCCCAAGATGACAGTTACAAAATTCCCATCTATATTGCTCTGACTCTAGTTTTTGCTGTCTTGACTTATAGAGGCCACAAACTGCTACAAGATTGGAAAGTATTTCTTGTGCCGTTTTTTTCAGTAGGTGTGAACTTAGGTTTTATCTTTCTACTTGATAAGTATGGTGGTAATCCTTACACTGACCCCCAAGTGACTTATAATGCTTTATTTCATATCTTACATGACCTATTAGGGACAGAAGCCGGAGTAGGGATATTCGCTTGGTTAGTTTATCAGAAAGGTATCGCTGCATATAACCCTTCAAAACAATTGATCACACAAAAATAGAATAAACATGCATCAAATCTTATCCATCATTTATCCCTTTGCACATTTCACTATTTCCTTAATGGAATTAGTATTAATAGGTTTATCGATTCGTTTTTGGCTACGGTCTAATAGCCTAGCAATGATTGTCTTACCAATTGTTTTAGCCAGTCTGAGTTATGACAATCTGGTTTTGTCTATGGGAAATCTAATTGGTGAAGGAGATTTGTTAGAAAATCTCAGTATGCTACGCTTTCTTGTTCACTATTTAGTTTTACCTCTGTTTATTGTCGTGGGTGTGGAACTTGCTCACCGAGCCGGAGCAGTTTGGGCTAATCAGTCAGTGCGTATTTTATCCTGGTTTGTTGCATTTGGATTAGCTGGAATAGATATTGCTACAAATTTTGTAGGACTAGAACTAACACCAATCCAATTTTTAGGCATTTTACGTTATAAAAATGCCGCTATGACTAGCCTACCAATTATCACTATTGTGGTGAATTTGTTTGTCCTATTAATTGGTGGTGGTATCTGGGTAAGACTGAAGTGGTCATGGCTATTTGTAGGAATATTAATTGCTTTGATTGGGAATGGTATACCCTCTTCAATAGTAGGTACATTACCTGGTAGTGCATCAGAATTTGTCATGGCTATCAGTCTATTATTCACTGAACAAAGGACACGGTTGACTGTAAAACCAATGCCCTCAGAAGAAGAACAATTAAAACCGGAATCGTTACTTTCTGGTCTTTAAAACTGGTCTTTAAAACTTAAAAATCTACAGCAAATATTGAGTATTTGTTGAGAGTAACCACAATTTTTATGTACTAACAGAGAATACACTCATGGTAAATAACGCTATTCCATATCCAGAATTAGATTGGGAAACTATTCAAGAGGATGGTTACAAAATATATCGCGTCGGCAGCCATCAAGAAGGGAATTTTATTCAAGTATACGCACCTGATTCTCCCTGTGTTAAACCAGGAGAAAAGCTAAAATTAATTACTTATTTACATGGCTTTGCTTTGTGTATACCAAAGTTCTATAGATGTCATCTCATAGAACTGGTAAAGGAAGGTTATTATGTCGTCTTTCCAGATTTTCAAAAGAGTGACTATCAAAAGCCTGATTATCGCAATATAGAACAGCTACAAGCAGCTGAAGTCATGACCGAAAAGCCGCATTTGTCATTTTGGGTTTCTCAGCTATTTAAACTAATCAAAGATACGGTTTTAAATCGTGATGATTTGCCAGTTGAAGCTTTCTTGAGTGATGAGGAAATTGGGTTCGAGGAACTTTCTGTTGTGAAATCAAGACGAACTCGATATGGACGTTTTCAGTATGGCAGGTTTCTGTTATCAGTAATTTTAATCATTGGAGTAATTAAAGTATTTTTATTTTGGTTTAACCGTACCTATGGAAAGAATCTGATTCATTTAATTTCTACTGTCGCTTGGAGTCTTTTAGATAAGCCTGAAGATTGGATACATCGTTCAATCAATCTGACTAAACGAGCGTGTAAAGAATTAAATTTGGAGAACTTTGAATTTTATTTATTCGGTCATTCAGTGGGGGGATTGTTAGCATTAAGTTGGCCTGCTTTTGTTGATGAACAAGAGTTTTATCCTCAAGAAATTATTGTTGCTGACCCAGCACCGAATACGGAAATAGGTATTCCAAAATTTGCAATGTTTATTTTAAAATTGTTCAGATCACCGTTTGCAACTGCACCAATGACTATTAGGGAGACTGGCAATAAATTAACTATTCCTGTAGGAATTTTGCACGGCGCAGATGATACTCTGGTTAAACCTGATGCTTGGATTAAACCTGCTTTATTCCAGTCAAAATCTAATTTTGATTTCATTGTGAGTTCAAGGAAGAGGATTTACTTTTCTCTTTCTGATGAAAAAAAGAATTTAATTGCTTTTCATAACCAGGCGGTAACTGATACAACTTATTATAGTCCTGCCTTGTTCAAGCATTTTGGTGGAGTGAAGAACAAACCAAATGATTACAATTTCCAATATATTTGGTTGGGTTTGGATGCTGTGATTAAGCAGAAAAACAGTGCTGAAGACTTGCTGCCTTTATTCGAGAACCAAGATATCAAAGTCGTGACAGATCGTCCGCCTCAGCCTTCTATTTGGTCTACAGTCATAAAAATCTTCGGGTTTGTGGCTGTGTTGGCTTTAGGATCTTGGCTGTGGAATTCTGTGTTATTTAATTAGGTAAATAAAGAAGCGATCGCTGTTTGGAATGATGAGGAGGCGATCGCTTCTTTTATTTTGCTGGAGTGCGATCGCCTGACTTGACTGTCGTATTGCTGCTGACGTTGAGGCGATCGCTCTTATTATTTCCATAAAGCAAACCGCTTCACCCATAAGGTAAAACGGCTTATTCAGAAATATTTTCAGATTGTTCGGCTTCAGCTAGGTTATAAATTTCCTGTTTGAGTGCTTGTACTTGTTGGTCAAAAACAGTTTCTAGTTCTTTGCTTTCCTTCAACCGCGTCTCAAGTTGATGCTGATGTCCGTGAATGTATACACGGAAAGCCTGTTCTATGACTTCGAGACGCTCTAGGATTTTCCCAGTAGTAATGTCTGTGTGCTGGATATTTGCCCTAGAGGAATTTTGCCTTGAGCTATGAGCCGTAGTAGGTCTGACCTGGTAAGACCCATTGATTTGGCTATTACCTCTAGGCTTTCCCAGTCCCGTGGACTCATTCTCACATTGACTGTTTTCGTATCCTCCGGTAGCTTCTTCGGTCTTGCCATTAATGTTAATAGTAGGTTTCACTTTATTTTATCTATACAAAATGACATCAAGGCGATCGCTTGTTGATGTGTTCCTGATTGACAATATTGAAAAACTACCCCGTTAATGAGGTAGGTATCACACATCAGCCTTTTGCTCTATCAACTCAAGGATGCTTCTCTCTAAATCCCTGATTTCTTCTGTAAACTCAGTTTCGCTCGTTGTGCTTTCTTCTAGCTGCGCCTTCAATTTCTGCTGATGGCTTTTTACATAAGCAATATGCTTTTGTTCTATGCGATGAAGACGCTCTAGAATTTTCCCAAGATTTGAGTTTCCATTTGTGGCAAGTTTCCTAATGTGATCTCTCCATTCGCTATCTTCTCCACTAATGCTGATCTGGTTAATCCAAGGCTCTTGGCTCGAATCTGAAAGAGTTCCCATGCTTTCTGACTCACCTTGAGTCCTACTGTTGTCACGTCGTCTGCTGACTTTTTCGGTCTTGCCATCTCTCAATTCCACAACTTTCTCCTATTTTACATAACCAAAACTAAAAAGCATTAGCAGAACCTATTGACAGAAGTTTCGCTTGTGCTTAATATAGCATTGTGATTTTGCTTATGCAAAACTACTACTCCCTCCTCACCCTTACGTCGTGCTGGTGGGGAAAGACCGAACATAGCCAGGGCATTGAGCAGAGCATTGATCACGTTTAAACGTGGGTATTGCTTGCATATATGCAATAGATTCAAGGATTATTTTGAGTCCGCAGTTTTACCCGTCTGCGGGCTATTTCCTAGTGTCTACAAACTTGTGATTTGACAAAGGAGATGATGAGGCAAAAATCATAATTTCTGTATTGCCAAACGAGGTAATTAACATTCTCAAAAAATCATTGCTCACCTGCATATAGGAATCGCGCAGGTCTTCTACAAACAGGGTTCACATCACTATGAATAATCAAACCTATCAGACAAAAATCGCACCTTGGGCAGTTGTTCAGATTCTCTTTCCTGCTTCACCTAATAAGCTTGTAAACCGCTATCGCAGGCGTAATGATGCGGAGGAATACGCTAAACTGCTCACTCTTTCCACTGGTTGCAAGCATCAAGTGGTTTTTGATCAAGGGTAATTTGCAACTGTGCAGAGGGCGATCGCTCCAGGCGATCGCTAACTAAAAACCAATACAATCAAATAGCATCAGCTTAGACTATTCCCAGTCAAACGGTCATGGTAAAAATACCCTCCCGACCTTGGACAATTCCCCCTTGAGAAAATGGCGACAAGCTGACACGCTTTGAATTTGAGCGTCGTTATCATGAGGGAATTTTGCGGAGTCGGGTGTTTCCGGGGTTATGGTTAGCGGTGAGTGAGTTATTAACGGGAAATATGCAGCAGGTTTTGGCCGTGTTACAAACAGGTTTACAATCTTCCCAACATACTGAATTTGTGGAAAAATTAGCAGAGGCGATCTGCTCATTAGTTTCTGCCCCATCAACAACCCCCTGTATCCCCAGCTACCAAAACAGCTATCGGGAGAGTAGCAAACAGTACTACAGTACGTGAAAAGTCTAGATTACCTTGATAGAGTAAAGCCGTAAACTTTTTCAACATAAGCACACCTTACTAGATATAATTTCCTATAAGTTGAAAAAACTCTAAAGATTAGCGTAAAGATTACGCTCGTCTCACACCGACTAGCTGACAACCACAATTAGGAGGACTATCTATGGCGCTCGTACCCTTGCGGCTGCTTCTGGATCACGCGGCGGAAAACGGTTACGGCATTCCAGCTTTTAACGTTAACAACCTAGAGCAAATTCAGGCCATTCTGAAGGCAGCTGCGGAAACAGATAGCCCTGTTATTTTGCAAGCTTCCCGTGGCGCTCGCAACTACGCTGGGGAAAACTTCCTACGTCACCTGATTTTGGCAGCAGCAGAAACCTATCCTCATATTCCCATTACCATGCACCAAGACCATGGTAACGCGCCTTCTACTTGCTACTCAGCTATCAAGAACGGCTTTACTAGCGTAATGATGGATGGTTCTCTAGAGGCTGATGCCAAGACTCCCGCCAGCTATGAGTACAACGTCAATGTAACTCGTGAAGTGGTAAAAGTGGCTCATTCCCTTGGTGTCAGCGTTGAAGGTGAATTAGGTTGCTTGGGTTCTTTGGAAACCGGTGCTGGTGAAGCTGAAGACGGCCACGGTTTTGAAGGTACACTCGACCACTCTCAACTGTTGACTGATCCTGATCAAGCTGTTGATTTCGTAGAACAAACCCAAGTAGATGCTTTGGCTGTAGCTATTGGTACAAGTCATGGTGCTTACAAGTTTACTCGTAAGCCTACAGGAGAAATTCTGGCTATCAGCCGCATTGAAGAAATTCACCGCCGCTTACCTAACACCCACTTGGTAATGCATGGTTCTTCTTCCGTACCTGAAGATTTGATTGCACTGATTAACGAGTATGGCGGTGCAATTCCTGAGACCTACGGTGTACCTGTAGAAGAAATTCAAAAAGGCATCAAGAGCGGTGTACGTAAAGTAAATATTGACACTGATAACCGTTTGGCTATTACTGCGGCTGTACGCGAAGCTTTAGCAAAAGCTCCTAAAGAATTCGATCCTCGTCACTTCCTCAAGCCTTCTATTGTATATATGCAGAAGGTTTGTGCAGAACGCTATCAGCAATTTGGTACTGCTGGTAACGCCAGCAAGATCAAGCAAATTTCTATTGATGAGTTTGCTGTTAAATATGCTAAAGGTGAATTAAACGTTGTCACCAAGGCAGCTGCTAAAGTTTAATTTCTCTAAAGAATAAAAATTTTAGTTCTCATTAACCGGGTAACGCTCAAGTTACCCGATTTTTTTTGTAGCTAAAATACTCTATGTTGTAAAGAGGGCATTTGGCGACGCACTTGTTCTAGTCTAGTGGGTTTAATTTCCGCGATCGCTACTCCTGGTTTTTCCCCTGCATCGGCTAAAATCGTTCCCCAAGGGTCGATAATCATAGCATGGCCGTGAGTTTGGCGACGGTCATAATTAGTACCTGTTTGGGCTGGTGCAATCACATAACAAGTATTTTCTATGGCTCTTGCTTGTAATAATACTTGCCAATGGTCTTTCCCGGTAAAAGCTGTAAAAGCTGCCGGTACAAATAATATATCTGCACCTTTATCTGCTAAATGGCGGTATAGTTCTGGGAAGCGGACATCATAACAGATAGAAAGTCCTATATTACCTAAATTTTCAGAATGATAAACGGCGGGTAGCTGTTGACCGGCTACGACGGTACTAGACTCTTGATAAGTGTTACCATCGGGAACATTGACATCAAACAGATGTACTTTATTGTAGCGGGTTAGTTCTTGACCGCTTGGGTCAATTAACACACTGCTATTGTAGACTTTCCCTGTATTTTCCACAGGCACAGGAAAACTACCGCCTAAAATGGTCACTTGAAAGCGTTGTGCTACTTGGTTGAGAAATTTTTCTGTGGCTTTAGCGATCGCATCTGCTTGGGCTAGTTTATCCTTTTCTTCTCCCATAAAAGAGAAATTTTCCGGTAAACCCACCAACTCCGCACCCTGACGCACAGCCAGATCAATTAATTCTTCCGCCTGAGCTAAATTCTTTTGTAAGTCAGGCCCACTGGTCATTTGAATAGCTGCGGCTAAATAAGACTTCATAGATTCAATAACAGACAGCATTTAGGTTATAGATTTTTAAATATACCGTTACTTGCGGAATCTTGGCGCACAGGAAAGAGGAAAAGGGATCAGGGAGAAGAGGCGATCGCATTTGGGGGTGTTTTACCGACGCATTTTGGTCAGTAACCGCAGATGGGGCGATCGATTCCTACCATGTCAGATGTTAAATTGATTAAAATGTAATCACTGCTAAAAAAGGTAAAAAACCGATGAATATTACCATTAAACCCGAACATGAGCAGTTTATCCAATCTCAAATTGCTGCTGGTAAATATACTAACGTTCAAGAATTAATTGATATAGCCATTCAATTATTAGCAGAAAGAGAACATAAGCTAGAAGAATTACGCCAAAAAATAGCCATCGGTACAGAACAAATTGCTAGAGGACAGGTAACAGATGGGGAGATAGTTTTCGCCAGATTACAAGAAAAAATTAATCGTATCGCTGAGTCAGAAGCATGAATACTTATTCTTTTTCCGACGCAGCCGTTCAAGATTTAGATGAAATTTGCGAGTATGTGGCTAGAAATAACCCTCAAGCTGCCAGGAATCTTTTTGACCTGATTCGTCAAAAATGTAAATTGGTATCAACATTTCCCAATATGGGTAAAAGTTATGATTATTTATCTCCAGGCTTAAGAGGTTTTACAGTCGAAGATTACATCATTTTCTACTATCCTAGACCAGATGGAATTGATGTAGCACATATTTTTAACGGCTACAGAGATTTAGAATCATTGTTTTCAGAATAGATGAAAAGTATTTTGGATACAAATCACTTCAAACCTAACTGCTGCTTGAGCGCTTCCGGTACATTTATTGCTGTATCCAACCCCCGCACATTTTCCCAGTTTGTATCTTCATCCCAACGGATATCACCATAAGTTTCATCACCCAAGATTACGCGACTAAGATCCGCACCACTGAGGTCTGCACCACAGAAGTCCGCACCACTGAGAAACGCTCCTCTGAGAACTGCACTACTGAGGTCTGCATCACTGAGGTCTGCACCACTGAGAAACGCTCCTCTGAGAACCCCG
>DATGXQ010000223.1:0-5210 GCA_035298905.1 Nostocaceae cyanobacterium
GGAGTCAGTAGGAAGACAGGTTTTATATTTGGCTGTCGGGCTTTGACTAGAAACTGCTGTGATTTTTTTATGGCAGGTGGCAGATAGTTAATTATAATAATGATTATCATTTTTATTGGACTGTGATGCTACCTGGAGATTCATCAAAAAAACACATCCCTCGTCCCCGTCGATTGCGGCAAAATGCGACTTTACGGCGGATGGTTAGAGAGACTACCTTGACTGTTGATGATTTGATTTACCCGTTATTTGTGATGGAGGGAGAGGGGCAAAAAGTCGAGATTGCCTCAATGCCGGGATGTTATCGCTTTACTTTGGATTTGTTGCTGCGTGAGGTAGCAGAGGCATTTCAGATAGGGGTAAAGGCAGTTGCCCTTTTCCCGGTTATCCCCCAACAGCTAAAAGATGACACCGGGACAGAAAGCTACAACCCAGAAGGATTAGTACAACGCACCGTCCAAGCCATAAAACAGGCTGTTCCCGAAATAGTTGTCATTACTGACGTAGCTTTAGACCCCTTTACAACACATGGTCATGATGGCTTAGTGGATGCACAAGGTAAAGTTCTTAATGACCCCACTGTAGAGATTTTGGTGAAAATGGCCTTATCCCAAGCCGCCGCAGGGGCTAACTTTGTCGCACCTTCTGACATGATGGATGGTAGAGTCGGGGCTATTCGTCAAGCTTTAGATGCCGCAGGTTATATTGATGTGGGGATTTTGGCCTATTCGGCTAAATATGCATCGGCTTACTATGGCCCTTTCCGTGATGCTTTAGATTCTGCACCAAAATTTGGCGATAAAAAAACCTATCAAATGGATGTAGCTAACTCTAGAGAAGCATTAAAAGAAGTTGAGTTAGATATTTCTGAAGGTGCAGACATCGTAATGGTTAAACCTGCACTGGCTTATTTAGACATCATTTATCAAATCAAACAACAGACAAATTTACCTGTAGCAGCCTATAACGTTAGTGGTGAGTATGCCATGATTAAAGCTGCTGCACAAATGGGTTGGATTAATGAAAAACAGGTAATTTTGGAGTCTTTAACCAGTATGAAAAGGGCTGGTGCTGATTTAATTTTAACCTATTTTGCGAAAGAAGTTGCACTGATGTTGCTGTAAGTCGCCATAGGAATTTTGAAATCACCTGTTAAGCTTTTAAGTTATACAGATGATTCTGATTCAGCTTGTAAATTTTGAATTTTGAATTTTGAATTTTTAGGTATGACTCAACTAACTTCCCCAACTGTAAATATAATTCCTGACGTTCCTAAATTGGGAATGCCTGTCACCATTATTACCGGATTTCTGGGTAGTGGTAAAACCACACTTTTAAATCAAATCCTCAAGAACAAACAAGATTTAAAAGTTGCGGTTCTGGTAAATGAATTTGGCGATATTAATATTGATAGTCAATTGCTTGTTTCTGTAGATCAGAACATGATGGAACTAAGTAATGGCTGTATTTGTTGTACGATTAATGATGATTTAATTGATGCTGTTTATCGAGTTTTAGAGAGAGAAGAACGCATTGATTATTTAGTGATTGAAACTACAGGCGTAGCTGACCCATTACCGATTATTCTCACCTTTTTGGGTACAGAATTGAGAGATTTAACTAATATAGATTCCATCTTAACTGTCGTAGATGCCGAAACATTTGACAGAGAACATTTTCAAAGTGAAGCGGCTTTAAAACAGATTACTTACGGTGATATTATCATTGTCAACAAAACCGACTTAGTAAATGTGGAAAAAATTGCTGACTTAGAGGATTATTTCCGGGAAGTTAAACCAGCAGTCAAAATTTTACATAGCACCTATGGACAAGTACCGCTACCATTAATTTTAGGGGTTGAATTAACACCAAAAGAAGAATATACCACTAAAAATAAACACGAACACCATCACCATCATGATCATGACCATGACTGTGATCATGATCACCATCATCATGACCATGATCATGACCATCATCACTCACACCACTTAGAAAATGATGGATTTGTGTCTATCTCTTTTCAGAGCGATCGCCCTTTTAATGTCCACAGATTTGAAGAGTTTTTAAATGAATACATCCCACCCAATGTATTTAGAGCCAAAGGTATACTTTGGTTTACAGATAGTGACCAACGACACATTTTTCAATTGAGTGGAAATCGCTTTAGTCTCAATGCTGATGAATGGCCAAGCCAACCCAAAAATCAGTTAGTTTTCATTGGTAGAAAATTAGATTCTGAGCAAATTTACACACAACTTAACAAATGTCTGGTATAATTTAAAAGTGTGAAGTTTTGCAAATTAAATACTAAATATGTGAGCCATCAATCCAGATGAACTCATAACTTTTGGCTGGAATTAACATCTAGTTTGCTTTGCTGCTCACTAAATTATTTACACCAAAAAACAAAAAATGACTTTATCGATTAGTCCCGATTTCAATTCTGCTAATCAACTGATTTCATCGAGATTAAATCAGCAAAGACCCACGGAAGCAGAAATGATTCAGGCTGTACGAACATTACTGCTGGGACTGGGAGAAAATCCTGATCGAGAAGGATTAGTAGATACTCCAAAACGAGTTGTCAAAGCTTTACAATTTCTCACCAAGGGTTATCATGAATCTTTAGATGAACTGCTAAATGGAGCAGTTTTTACTGAAGATGCTAACGAAATGGTATTAGTTCGGGACATTGATATTTTTAGTTCTTGTGAACATCACATTTTACCGATTTTGGGACGCGCTCATGTTGCTTATATTCCTAATGGTAAAGTGATAGGATTATCTAAAATTGCGCGGATCTGTGAGATGTTTGCTAGACGTTTACAAGTACAAGAACGTTTAACAGCACAAATCGCTGATGCAATCCAAGGGTTACTAAAACCTCAAGGTGTAGCGGTCGTGATTGAAGCCACACACATGTGTATGGTGATGCGTGGAGTACAAAAACCAGGTTCTTGGACTGTTACTAGTTCAATGCAAGGTGTATTTGCAGAAGACGCAAAAACTCGTGAAGAATTTATGAGTTTAATTCGACATAATCCCAGTTTTCACTAATAAGTTTTGGTTGGGTTTAATGTAGGTTTAGTTTTGATATGTGGGGATGTTTTATACAACATCTCTGCATATTATAATGATTCTGGTAAAAAGATTTCGGACAATTTTTGATGAGGCAAGGGAACAGGGAACGGTAAGTGTTCATAAATGATTTAGGATTACTATATATTTTGATTGGATAGTTTATAAACTCTATTTTATTGCTTACTTTTCATGGTATCTCTGAAATGCTTACTAGACGAGGATTATAGCCAGACGATCGCCTACATTGGGAGTTGTGCTTTCATGTTCAACAAACAGCGATCGCCTGTGGTTGGTGTTGTGCTTTCAGTTCTAACAAACAACGATCGCCTTTTCAATTTCCCCATCAAGCGATCGGCTATAGTGGGAGTTATGCTTTCACCTCCAACAAACAGCGATCGCCTTTTCAATTTCCCCATCAAGCGATCGCCTATATTGGGAGTTGTGTTTTCAGTTCCAACAAACAGCGATCGCCTTTTCAATTTCCCCATCAAGCGATCGCCTGTAGTGGGAGTTGCGCTTTCACCTCCAAAACACAACGATCGCCTAAGCGTGGGAATTGTGCTTTCACCTCCAAAACACAACGATCGCCTATATTTGGGAGTTATGCGATCGCTCTCTTGATGAATTACACTAAAAGGCAATCGCTCAATTAATTTCACCAATAGGTGATCATTCTGATAGGGTAAGGAAATGGTTGTACTCTATCCTAAGAACTTCCCACAAGAATAAAGAACTTGGAAATTACCATTTGAATCTTTTTTCAATAGCACTACCTCCAAGTTTGACTCTGCTGTTTGTTCCAATTCTACAACAGCATATTCACTCCACAGCATAGTACCTCTTCTGATCTGGTATTTTCTATTGGGGTAAGTTTGTTGAATTACTGAGTTTAAGTTTGTGTGTGGACTAACTCTCAAAACTTGTAATAGATTCATACATTTGGCTTCATCTGTCTGGGCATTTTGGAAACGCATGAAGTAAGATGCGGCCAAGATATAATTCCTACTCCACCATCCGCCAATAGCTAAAATACTAAGAAATAACAAGATATAGACAGGAATTGGCAAAGAAATTTTCATCATTTTGAATTTGGTTTATTACCTCCGCAGGAGTTCAACAAAAATAAAGTGAAAACCCTATTAATGTCAAAATATGAACTCAATAAATTTTGAAAGACGGTACTTGTTTTGTTACCTCATCATCTGCGCTTGAATTCTCGATATACAGGAGACTTTCCACTCTTGATTTCGGTAATCTGAACTCCATCTTCTGGCTGCATATCCCAAACAGGACGGTCTTTAGCGTTACGAGCACTTATATAAACATTATTACCAAGATTAATCCCTGTGTGTGCTATTCCTGTACTGGGGAAAGAAATGATATTACCCATTTGAGGTTTATCAGTTATTGGCAAATTGGTCAGAGAACCAGTGGCTGGGTTTTTTGAAGCCAACTCGTTTGCGCTGGCAGGATAGCCAGGACGAAAGTCTAAAAACCCAGGCTGTCCAGTGGGAAAAGTACCTCCTTTACCATGAACACCATAGCCTGCTTTTGCACCGATCGCATGGGCATCTCCTACAAAGCGATTACATTTGTAAGTATTCTCTGCAAAACTTCGCACATTTAAACCATTGTTAGGAATAGCTTCAGCTTTAGCATAATCAGTAGGATTTGTAGCCCATATATGAAGAGACCATAAAGTTGTTAGCAGACGATCAGGATCAGACTTTCCACGAGGAACTGCTCCAATTTGACTAAGTAGGTCTTGCTTAACAGTTCGCACATTATTTGCAAATACAGGGCCACTATAGCTTGCTGTTTCATCTTTCGCTAAGTGTGCGAATTTTTCAAGGCGATTCATAAAGTTTTGTTCCTGATCTGTTAGTCCTCTTCGTTGAATATTCAACGGAGAAGACTGTATTCCTTGGTAATTAAAAGTATTACTCTTGCGTTGAACTCCCCCTGTTTGCTGTATTGTGTGAGTTAACTCATGGGCTTGAGGGGGCGACAAGGAGGCTAAAGAGGTTGCTGTATAAGGTTCAGAGCGTTCAAACCTCGTTGATAAAATGTACGCTTATTGCGAATAGAACTCATCCACTCCTCTACCCATTCTCGACATTTGACCT
>DATGXQ010000224.1:0-12732 GCA_035298905.1 Nostocaceae cyanobacterium
TATCAATAAATTGACGACCGCATTTTGCACAGATGTAGTTTTGTTTACCTGACTTCTTTCCATTTCTGCGAACGTGACTTGATGCACACCTTGGACATTCCATTGCTCTTACCCAAATTCATACTTCAATTATGCAACGCCTAATACCCATTCAATACGGTTCAAACACAACTATCCGAATATTCTTTAATTCCTCAATGCCAAGAATCTTTTCAATTAGGGGTTTCACCTGCGACCATGGCAAATTACCATTACCACAACCCAATGCTGGCAAAGCGATCGATGTAATAGAAAGCCTAATAATTATTTTCTTGAGCGTAATTAGACCCTTTTCAATATTCTTAATCTGGGAATCCTCTCGCCAGTGGTATTTGGTTGGGAAATTGAGAATGTACTTGTGAATGAGGTTGCCAGTAGAAGTAACATGGATTTTGCCAAAGTTTAGTTCCCGGCGATGTCTACGACAAAGCTACGCTAACGCAAACATCTTTATAAGCCACATAGTTATCAGGAAACCGTTCTTTGAACTGCGATGCCAAGCCTTTGCCCATAACACCAACACAATTCACGGGGTTAATAATAGCTTGCACTGGTTCATCAAAAATGTTGCCACGTTTGAACTCAATCATGGTTGTCCTTCCTGAAATATAAAACTAACAAAGACCGATATCAGAATATCCAAAAAACAGCACCAGCGATAACCACCAGTGCCGTCAAAAGCAAATGTAAAAACCAAAAATTGATTGTCTAAAGTCAGCCAAATATTCAACCTATAAAAAATACTAGCACTACTGGGGTAAACCAATAATGCTAATAATTAATCATTCATATTCTTTTAGCTTTGCTACAATCTCATAAGCCAGAGCCAAACACTTAATAAATCTGCTATTTAAACCGTAACCTTCCCAATCGTGACGGGACGCTGTGGGGACAATGTGACTGCAATGCTTAAGCCATTCAACACCACCATTTTCGGCGATCGCGTTGAATAACTTTTCATTCCTCCCAAGCTTTTCTATCATTAAAACTTTCATTAGCCATTCATCACGATAATCAACATAATACCGATTAGCTTGAAATGCTGCTTCTAAGTCAACATAGGTTACTCCATTAAAAGTAACAGGATAATGGTGTTGAATATTGCCCTTTCTAAAACTAATCTCGGTTGGATTGGTGAGTGCAGCGCCTAAGCCTAACATATCTCGACTGCCAGACCAAATATTGATGCCGGGAGTTATTTCTGTTGTTTGTAATGCAAGTGCTGAAACTTCAAGTAAAGCTGTCATAAGAAACTCCGTTAAAACGATTAATAAAAACAACTATATTCTTTTTGCGGTAGCTCTTTAATCCATTCAAAAGCCAATCAAAAGCTGCTAACAATTCATTAGTTTTCTAATAAAAAAGCGACCACCCAAAAACAGGCGATCGCTGCTATTTTACTATTTATAAATTATTCTAAATTTGTGTTAGTAGCCAATTAATACAATCAGATATCATGTCACAGTGTTGGCGATCGCTAATATACAACAACTTAACTTTGCCGTATTTCTTAACCGCTTCAGCTATTATCAAGAGGTGTTTAATAAATCTTCCTTTGGCATTATAACCGTACAGATTAAACTCTCCCTTTAAATAGGCTGGAAGATATTGCTTTATCTCTTGCCAAAAAATATTCTTTTGCTGTTTATTTGTTAAATCAAACCTCCAAAGTTGAGAATAACTCAATATATCATCATGACAAGTTTGGTTATACCCTTCACTAACATTAAAGACTTTATCGGTTATTCTAAAGCCTTTCTTTTCGTGGTTATATCTTTCGATGTCAAATTGTTCAATTGTCAGCATAGGATTTAAACTGATCTGAAAAACAACATTCTCTTTTTGCGGTAGCTCTTTAATCCATTCAAAAGCCAATCAAAAGCTGCTAATAATGCATTGGTGTTCTAAAAAAAAAGCAGCAACCACCCAAGACAGGCGATCGCTACTTTAAAATTCCTATCAAAACTCCACTAATACCCCGCATTCAACTTCGATACATAACCCTTAGCTTCGTTCAATTTCCACAAACAAATACTAAATCTTTCATCACTTAGTATTTTATCAACACTATGTATCCGTTTACAGTTAAATTGTGTGATATCACCATCATTTAACTCATAAACTTTTCCATCATACCCAAACAAACATTTTCCTAAATTTACAGTCCGGGCGATCGGTTGTGCATATTGATGATCACGATGTGGTCTAATTAAACCATCACTTTTAACATTCTCAAATTTACCTCCAAAAGTTAATAAACCAATATTACATCCGGGATATACATACTGACAAAACTTCCAAAGTCTTTCATCATAATAAGCTGGTATAATTTCACCATTACTTAAATTACATTCATTAAATAACCAAACTCGATATCTAGTATCAGTATAACTAGAAACATCAGATGTCATTTTACTAATCATTCCCTGACACCAAGCTCTTAAATCTTCAATAGTGTCGGGGCGAACTTGTCCAACTCTAGTTAAAGTCATAATCGAAACCTCCGGTAAAACTATTCAAAAAAACCACCTTCTTCCTAGCGGTAGCTCTTCATCCATTCAAAAAGCATTCAAGTTCTGCTAATAATCCATTAATGTTTTAATAAAAAAAAGCGACCACCCAAGATAGGCGATCGCTCATAACCAAAACCAATATTAATTACTAAAATTCCGGCTCACTAATTGGTGATACTCTCAATTCAATATTGTTTCCATAATGTAACTCTGCCAAATTTTGGAGTTCGGCGATCGTTCCGGTATTCGGTTCACCGTTGGGGTCAATTAACGTGTACTCCCCCTCTTCGCCCGCATCACCATTACCAAAAATATTTACGACTCTGGGGGTTTTCATATTGCTGCAACCTAGAACTTAACTGTAATAGTATTTGTGTTCTAGTATAGCAACGGAAAACAGAAAACGGATTGTACTAATGGTAGATATGTACTGATGACGGAAATAAAAAATAGCCTATTCCGGTGGTGGGACTAGACTGTGAATTGCTTAACTAACTACAGGTCATCAATTTGGGCTAGGATTTCACCGATGCGATCGTACCTAGTGTATTCACCTTTGCTATCTTCTCGACTGTACCACCCCCATTCTTTAGGAAGTCGCTGACCCGCATTGTCGTGGATTTCGCATTTGTCACGATAAAGTGGGAATAAATCACCAAGAAGAGGCTTGATGTACTGATTATTGTAATTAAGCTTTGCTGATAATGCTGCAAAATCAACACCCCGTTTCTGGTTCGGATCGGGTTGCTCTGGAGATAATTTACTACCAAATTTTGGAGGGATTCTAATAGCCATAATGTTTTACCAACGTTTACTAAGATTTACAAACTATCAAAAAAAGAATAGCCTAATTCCCATCAAGAGAACTAGACTATCTTTCTAATCAAAAACTATTCAATTTAGTATGGAGGATACCCATCATCAGAACCGAAAGTAGTTCCGTAAGCACCGCTATTGATTTCGGCAACAAGCTGTGCATTGAAATCAGGATTAGGATAACTCTTTCCACTACTGCTACGACTCTTATAATCTTTGTGGGCTTTAACAACATTCATTAAGTCGCTTTCTGTATATCCCAACTCAGAAAACATTGCAATAATGTCTTCATAGGATTGTTTGTGAATAGGGTGCTGATTCCACTCTGCTTCCCATTCCTTATAGAAAGCCAAGCCTTCACCACGGGGGCGATCGGGATTCTCTGCCTTATGCTGTTCATAAGCAATTATCCTACCAGCTTCTATTAGCTCTTTGCGCTTCAATTCCTTGTCGCGGTTGAGTTTGCTAGTGAAAGAAATTGTAATTCCAGAATCAGCAGAAGTTGTGGTAGTAAAAGTATTATCAGACATAATGAACTCCAAAGAAAACAATAGAAAAACAGTAAAACGGGAAACAAAAATCTTCCCAAATTCTTGCTGCGGTAGCTCTTGTGCGTGCAAGGAATTTTCGAGTTCCTGATAAAAAAATAAACCATTGATAAAATTTTGGGGTGCGATCGCCACAAAACACCGCTTACATTATAAAAAAAATAGCACCAATCCCAAAAAGAGACTGATGCTAAGTTTTACTATTCAAGATGAGACAGACTGAAATTAACACCATTCTCATCTACTTCAAAATCGAATGTATATAGACGATCGACGGTGATATCAATCTGTCCATCCAGTCGATCGTTAATGAGAATTCCAACATCTTCTCGTTTAGCTGTACCCCTGAACCCTCGATCGAAAGTCCATTGAATACTTGCTAAAGCTAGAGTTGATAATTCTTGCTTGATGGAATCAATAATATTCTGATCAAACTCAATCATATCGATATTGAGTCCGTAATCAAAATACTTAACATCAATTCCATCAAACCAGTATTGACGAGAAGAGTTGTTGATTTCTCTGGTGATGTAAACGGTCATAGTTACCTCCGGGTAAACTAAAAATTAAAAAACTATATTCATCCCGGCGGTAGCTCTTTTTTTTACCTGGAACTCCACGCCCGAATCTCACAACCACATTTAGCGAGTGAAACAAGCAGGAGCGTGAGCGACCTAGCCCAACAAGAATTATAAAAACATTAGCAAAAATCTTACTAAAACCAGTGTTATTCGGATAACTAATTAATAGAAAAAAGCAATCACTACGGGGCGATCGCTACAACATTTACTGAAAATTATTCTTTAGTTCCAGCATTGCTTGAATTTTAGGATGAGGAAACACACTTATAACAGAATCAATATTATTGGGGTTTTCTATAGCTTCTGCCAACAAAACTATTTCAGAAGGTTGAACCCCAAACTCATGGGCATATCCTTGGATGGTTGCCATAGATGGGTTCTTCTTCCCGGATTCTGTTTCACTAACGTGAGATTTGGTAATTCCTACTTTATTAGCTAAATCCTGCTGAGTCATGTCATGAAATTTTCTAAGAATTTTGATTGCCTGGGGGATATTCATAATGCTGGTGTTGATATTTGATAAAAAACAGCCAACACCCATTGCTGAATGCTGGCTACAGGAATTTTCAAAATTAAACTCCAAGTTCACTTAGCGGTAGCAGAACAAATGACAATACTCAATATTCAGCGAGTGAAACAAGCAAGAGTGCAAGCGACCTAGTCCAATAGAAATTATCAAGATACCAGCAAGAAGTATTGTTTAACTTGCAGTATTCGGAATAGCAGCTAATAAAAAAAAGCAATCACCACGGGGCGATCGCTAAATTTACTTTTTGAATTAAATGTTATCAATGGAAAACCACTACTTAATACATCTCTTGCCTTCCCGGACATCAAAATCCCCTTTGACATTGGAAAGAAAGATACATTTTCTATTCTTGCCCTGAACTAAGGTTATCCTGCCGAGTTGACCCCAAGAGCCACCTAAGCCAGCTTCAGTATCACCCCAAGATGCTCGGTAGACTTTGCCACCATTACCAGCTACACCAGTAACAGTTCTGAAGGTGGAGTTTGGGCGATCGATAATTACTCCACTACCTAAATACTGCCAATTGCTGATTTTGTCACAATTACCACCAGATATATTAGCGTAAGCAACCTTTTTATTTACCTCTGCAATACAAACTGTCATTGGGGTAAATTCACCAATTGAATCCATTCTAGCTTTTCGGAATGCTTGGGCTAGAGTATTGATGGCAGTTGATAATTCAATTCTATTCTTGATTCCTACAATTGATGGGAATAGGAATGCTATTAAGATTCCGATAATTGTAATCACAACAAGCTGTTCGGATAACTTCATGATGATTGTAAAGCTAAAGCGTCAAAAGAATACTGAGATAAACTTTTTCAATGTCTTTAGCGGTAGCTCTTTCTTCAAATAATAAAACTGCTCAAATAAACTTTGACATCCTGATAAATAAAAATGCCAATATCCCATAATGGAATGTTGGCTAATTAGCTTTACAATCAAAATTAATTTGCGGTAGCAGGGCTTTTCAGTTCCCTTCTGGCAGGAAATAAACTACAGTATTCTGCTGCCTACTTGTAATTTATTGGTGCATTGTCCACCAAAAGCTACATAGCTAACCAAATATTTATATTCTTGGTGTTCATGTTCGGGATGGTAAACAGCAATCGCCCCAATTGCCGGAGTAAAATTATTGTCTTTTATCCATTGTGTAACCTGAGTAATTATAAATGCCAACACAGGATTTGATGCTGAACCTCTAATTTTCAAAATTCCGCCATTAATTTTAATCTCATTTTTGAGTTCATCTAATCATGAAATTGCTGTTTCGAGAGAAGGGTTGTTAAGTTCCAAAATACCATCTTGGAATTCCATGATTGCTGACTCCTTACAACAAAATAGCCAATACTCTTGTGAATACTGGCTTGGACTATTATGTAAAATCATCTAGCGGTAGCTGTTAAGCCATTCTTCTATCCATTGTGCGGTTACGAGATTCAACTGTTCTGAATGATAGTTTAAAGATTTTAACCATGCAGCCCCAGCAACGGCTTTAACCGAATGATTAGCAATCGCTTCACTATACCAAGCCGGATTTACTACGGAATAGATAAAGTTTTCTATTCGATAATTTCCTTTGAGAACATCAATGTAACTTTCAAGAAGGCGTTGAAAATCCTTAAATTCAACCTGCGAACTAAGATAATTTAAACATTCCCGAACTTCTGCAATGATGCTAGGTTTAATTAATAATTCTGGTAAAGCTCCGCATCCTCCCCAGTCGTTAAGAGTGTTAACCCAGATTAAATGCCCACATTGTGATTGATGTCTATGAGGAACTGTCCAATCCTTGCAAACATTACACCAGATTACCTCATCTTCTAGGCTGTGTTCTTTGAGGAAATATTGCCAGCGATCGCCCCCGATAGGTGTTTCAATTATTCTTTTATCTAGCTCAACTTGTTGTCCCTTAATTAAAAAACGAGATAAATCTACGTCGGCATTAAGAACTGTAAAATCACCTTCGATACATTCAAGAACATCAATTTTGTGTTGAACTATAAAATACCATTGGTTTAATCTACTCCAGTAAACATTGTATTTTTGGGTTGGAGTAAACAGGCGAGAGATTTTGCCGTTACGCACTTGAATGATTTGAACCCGCTCATTGTTAAATAAAAGTTCCATAGTTCTCCTGTTTGGGAAAAGCCAACACCCATTACTGAATGTCGGCATTTGATAAATCACTGATACGAATCATAAAACCATAATCACCTAGCAGTAGCCACACAAATCACTTTACCTGTAACTTTCCTGGCTTTCAGGCGATCGATATTAGCTTTAGTCCCCCGACTCTTTCCATCCCAGATTGCCAAGAAATAATCAGCTAAGTTACACATTATCTTGTCTCGATCGCTGTAATTTCCATCAATCCCTACAGACGTAAAACCAGCGTTGTTTCTACACTTGCCACTCCAAGAAAATTTGGCATAGTAAACCGTAACATTCTGGCAATTCTTGGACTTAAGATAATTCTGTACCAGGGAATCCACACCAGGGGCATCACCGATAATGATGTGAAACCCAAGATTGATAATTTTATTTAGGGATGCGATCGCTTCTTTTGGGAGAACCCGAATACTGATACTCCCAGAAATCATTACTATGGGTGTGGTCATAGTTTTATTAGTTAGGAAATTCAACCTGTTCTACCAATGCTAGGGTAACTTTTAGGTTTTCGGGTTCAACAAACAAATTAAAACCCTTCATATTACCTTTTAATGTAAACTCCTCAATTTTGAATGGTATTTCACATTCATTCATGGCATCTTGGATTTTTGAAAGCAGACTAATATTAAAACTACTAGCTAAGGCTAGTTGATTACTTTGAATATTCATAGCTAAAATCCTGTACTGAAAATTAATGCTGACTATCTTCGTCTACTAGCGGTAGCTCCACAAAACAGTTCCAATACCAGAAAACCCAGTATCAGCACCATCCATCGTAAATCAACTATTCCATAACTTAACAAGGTCTGCTTGGGGTTCTTTATCCACCATGTCGTTGTCTATCATCCAATAACAGGCATCAAGCAATATTTGTGTATGACAAAACTGGTCGCTGTTGCTGTTTGGAGTGTAATCTTCAATATTCACACAAAAACAAACTACACCCTTGACTAACTTTCTTTTGATGGCGATCGCTAATGCTTCCATGCACAAAAAGTAATGATACTCCCAAGCTTCCAGGGTGAACAACTGACCATCTTTGGCAGCTTTAATGAGTTTCCAGGTAAACCCCCGGTAACATTCCAATGACTCCTGCAAATTAGCAACTTTGAATTTAGCTTTAGTCCCAGGTTTCCATGCGTAGGGATTCCCCAGTCCTATTAATAGTTGACCCAAATAATAATTGTTTTGTCTGGGACGACCACAATAAATAAGCTGGGGATTGCCGATATAACCATCACGGAATTTGAGGATGTTCATGTTCTTGTTGCGAGAGTATTTGAATAGCATTCATATCAGGTAAACCATTGGTCAAGGGACACCAGTCGGGGATAGTTTCTAAATCCGGTATTGATGTGGGGTATCCATTCGTTTTTTTGATTCGGCAATATCCCAAAGAAGAGTATGGGCATTGGGAGCATTTATGGATTTCCAAATGCAACAGTTTCATAATAAATTCCTGGTATTCAATAAACCATCACCAATTAGCGGTAGCTTAATAAAAAACATCCCTTTTTTCAGAGGATGCCAATTTCAAATCAAACATAAACAACTCTGACATGATTGGGTGGGAGTCTCTTGATATTCCTTTGAACACCCGGACTAGGTTTATCTTTTCTGTCAATCGCTAATATCCAACCTGCTGTTTTAGCCATGTGAATATCTTGAGCAGGATATTTCCCAACATCTAGTAATTCGTAACCAAAGCTTAGTTTGCTGCCTGTTTCAAATACTGTGACGTGGGGATATTGGAGGGATTTAAGATACTGCAAACACCACTGGTCAAACCCCCGGTAATTCCCAATCAGAATGTGAGCATTTAAGTTGATGACGTTGCGGATTCTCATAATAACTTCAGGATTAACCGTTATGAGGTTTTCAGTTCCAGTAAAGAAAACTTTCATGATGACTAAGAATACAGAATAATACCAGTTTCTTCTTGCGGTAGTTCTTTATTCTTTGTTGTAATATTGCCATTAGTCTCGTTGTTAATCGCCCACATCAAAAACACCAATGCTGTAATTCCATCCCCAATAGTTAATTCAGGCTGATAACTTAACTTTTTGTAATCGGGATGTTCTGTAATTATCAATAGTAAGTCCTGAGATGTTTCTGCTAACTCCAGTAATGACAACTCACCAGCGAGTTCTTTAATTTGTTTTTGTTTAGTTATGCTGATTATCATAATACTTTTAGAGTTTAGATGTTAACGTCAAATGAAAATTAGCACTAGCATAATTTACTAATGCTAACTTCTCGGAGTTTATAGCTTAACTAAAAGTCTTGACTAATCTTTGAAGTAAATTCATTTGTTCGTCCCTGTCCATGCTGTCTATTAAAGATTGGAACTCAGTTAGATGTTCTGGAAGTTTGGATTGTGGGTTAGATTGGAATTCGATTATATGTTGGGCGATCGCCAGACTATTGTTTAGAGACAAATTAATCTGGTTAAACATAGTCAAAAGCTTACTAACGTTAGCAAACTTAATCGGCAGCAAATCCAAATCCAAATTAGCTGCGGTTTCCCGGATATACTGCCAAGTTACATCATTATCTAAATGAATCTCTTCAATCTCTAAAAATAACCTTCCACAAATATTCTCCAGCTTAATCCCCACATCCTTAGCATCTTTCAAAATCAACTCAACAGCAGATTGCAGATTTTGGGGATACTTGGTGGCCAAAATTCCGTGGATTCCAACTTTATCGGCATGGCTATAATCCGAATACTTAATTTTAGCTATCCAATCCTCACGAGTACCGGGATAGACTTGTTTAATGACAACTCCACAGGCGAAGAAGCTTGAATTATCTTTTTCTGATTTCAGCATTTTGTACCTCTCAATTTGTAAGTCAAATAACACTAAACTCAATAGCGGTAGCCAAAACTATAATCTAAAGCTCAATTGCCCTTGATGCTCCCATTCATAAATAGCTTTGTGGATGATATCTTTAGCGATTTCCATTTCACTAGGGATATCGTAATCAGTTACGTTGTCGTCATCACCATCACAATCATTGATGTTTTCAGAGTCATAGCCAATCAGCTTATTTAGAACTACTTCTTTGCGAATCACAAAAATATGAACTTCCTCACCCTCATCGGGGCATACATGCCAATTACCAAGTGTAAAAGAATCTTCGTTTTCTAATAATTCATCGGGAAACATTAAATCATTAATTACGCCAAAGTAGTGGTATTCCCCTTGCTCAATTAAAGCTTTAGCGATCGCTCTATCTTTAGGATGTAAACCCCACACAGCAGCTAAATCATAAACCCTGTATGATTGCTTCAAACTTAACCCGCTCTTAATTAAGTCATTCACCACAAGTTCCCGGTGTCCTAATTGGGGAAGTTCTACTTTTCTCCCTTTAGTTTGTTGGCATTTCTCGCATACATCACCAACACTGACATGATTGCAGCAAACCATAAATTTCATAAAAACCTTTATCGTCCTTGAATAGTTGATGGATAAAAGAGAGGCGATCGCTACTAAACAACCGCCAATGAATTTACTTTTAGTTCTGGTTTATAAGATTCTCCCAGTTCCAAACATTCTCTCTATTGACCGGAATCACCGCATTTTCCAAAGAACGACATATTTCGGCTAATTTCTGGGCTGCTTGTTTCTCCTCATCATAATCTCGATAAGAAAAATGCTCTATAAGACTGCATTTCCAGTAAATATATCCATTATAGTCTTGAGTTAGTCCTTCTATGCCGTGAAACCAATCACAGTAGTTCCCAGAAATAACCATTTCATATACTCTATCTAGCTCTTGTAAACCTGTTTCATTTACCATTTGGTTCACGGACATCTCTATCAGTTTTAGATGCCTTGGGGATAATTTGTTTCCATCATCAGTCTTTTCAAGAATTGCCAAGCATTTATCAGTTGTATTCATGGCTATTTTTGCTATCTTTAAAAGTCAAACCAAAATCCTCAAGCGGTAGCCCAACTTTAACAACACAACTCAATCAACAACTTTAACCTCATCATCACCACTGCTACCTGAATAGGACACACCGATCGCCCCACAAGATTTATTGCATCTCTGCGTCCGGGGGTTCTAGGTTCAAGTCCAATGTCATCTGGTGGTGGGTTGTATTTCCACCATCCTGAATAATGGAGTCCAGCCAGGTAATCGGGAACGCCATCATCCAAAGTACAAACCGGGGATTGAGTTTTTTGTCCTGTGGTAATCTCCCGGATTTCCGCAATGTCATCTCTAATTCGTTCATCCCAGCGTCGCCACCCTTGCCTTTGTTGGAGGGATAAGTGGTTGGGGTAGGCAATAATAAAGACTCTCCGCCTTTGGTGTAACCCCCCAAACTCCGCAACCGAGAGCATTTCAACTTCTGTAAAATATCCTGCCATTCTAAGGGCGGCAATGATTGTTCGCAATCCGCGATGAATGATTCCCTCTGGGTTTTCAATAACGATAAAATCTGGCTGGCATTCAAGGATAACCCGGTACATTTCCCACCAAAGTTTTGATTCATCTCCTGAGAGTCCTTCTCTTTTTCCTGCAAGTGATGTGTTTGTACAGGGGAATCCCCCGGCAATGACAACCGGGAATCCAAGACTTTCCTTTCTGGGTGGATGATAGGTTGTGATGTCTGACCAGATGGGGATTTTAGGGAAATGTTCTCGTAAGATTTTTTGGGCATGTTGATTAATTTCCACAAATTGAAAAATATTAAATTTGTCACCGAAGATTATCTTTCCAGCTAATTCAAATCCTCCGATGCCAGAAAACAAACTAATAACTATTACACTAGGAAAGTTGCTTATCATCTTCACCTACATGTTCCATAATATCCGCATAACATCTACTGCCTTCTTTTCTTAACTGGGTATCCATTTTGAGCCATTTTAAAATATCTTCTTTTCTTGAGCGATCGCTCCAAATTTGTTGATGAAGTTCAAACATTTCAGACTCCAACTGTCTTACTAAACACCAGTTACTATTATTTAATGCTTCATTAATCTTGATGCTGTATGGGTCAACTTCTGCTTCTATTCTAGTTTGGCATTCGGTGATGATACACCATTCAATATACCGATATTCATTGACAATTTCTGGATGGATTACTGGCATTGTTTAATCCTATATTTACATTTACTAAACTTGTTATCACCTGGATGCGGTAGCCATTATTTATAAGCGATAGTCTTACACATTTTCACTAGGGAAAATAATTATTCGTAGTCACATAATCAGAGAAAAAGAGCTACCGCTAAATGAATTTGTTTTCTAGGTTTGTGCAGTAGCTATGAATACTATTTTACTTCCGGTTTATCCAATTAATCAACCTGGTTCTCCAGCAACGGTTAATATTCGTAAGGTTTCTTTATCGGTAGAACAATTAAATGTTTTATTGAGGGAAACCCGGATAACTTCAATTCATAGTATTGAGGATAGCGGTGTTTTTGTTGTTGAATGTGAAGATTTTTGGTGTCGGCGTATCAGGATAACCAATGATATCGAATGGCTTGATAGCTACTAACCAATAAAAACGGGAAGAGATT
>DATGXQ010000225.1:0-3340 GCA_035298905.1 Nostocaceae cyanobacterium
GGGTTCTGTTCTCTACGAATAGAGGGCGGTTATCTATCTGGGATGCCTGTTACCAGACAACTCTAGCGGCTCTTTTTTAGCGGAACTGGTAAAAGACCAACCATAGTTCCTCCGGCCTTGCTTCCAACCGGGGTTTACCTAGCCAACGCCTCTCGACGTTGCTGGTGCGCTCTTACCGCACCTTTGCACCCTTACCAGGTATTGGTGATTGGTGATCGGTGATTGGTGATTGGGTATTTCTACCCTAATACTTTATCCCTAGTCACCGCTCCCTCATCCTGGCGGTATGTTTCTGTGGCACTATCCTCGCGATCGCTCGCACTGGACGTTATCCAGCAAGTTTGGTCTTTCGGAAGCCCGGACTTTCCTCAAGCCAGTCAACAAGACTGACCTGCAACCGCCTACGTCTACTCCCTCCCATCATCTAGTGTAAGCTTTGATAGCATCTTTTGAGATTTTTTGCCATAAAGAGCAATTAGCTTTCAGCAATCAGCCATCAGCTAACTCTAAGTACAGTCAAATTTTCTGGTAAGAACAGGGTAGCCCTACCTGTACAAATCTTTCAGCAAGAAGACTCAAGGCTAAACCCTTGATTTCCTATTTCTTTTTATTCCAAGGTAAAGCGTAAGTCCAAGGTAGTTTTTTAATTGTAAACGGACAATTAATAATCGATACTGGTGGAACATTTACCCCAGGTGCTAAACCTACCCGCATTTCAGATATACGGAATACCAATTGTAAGGAAAATTCTAAATCTTTTTTGCCCTTCATAAACTCATTAAATAGCTTTTTAGAATCTTTTTGAAGTCCCGTAATATCGATGAGTGGGGATGCTGGTTGATATGTTCCTGTTTTTTCATCTCTCTTTAAAACATCTTCTGCCGTTACAGTTTCCGAAATTGTTCGCTTGGGAGCAATAATTGTTGGTACTTGGGGAATAGCTAAATCACGGATCACATCTGGCGATTTACGAATTACCCGACGGGATTTTTTAGTATGTTCAACAGCATAAGAACAATTATCCCAATCGACATATACAGCTAAGTCGTCTGATTTATTCTCAATACTAACTGACAATTCTTTGATATCATCTTTCACTTTTTCTAGAGAATATGTGCCAGTTTTAAAAGAAATTCCAATTTTATCTTGTAAATTTTGTGCTTGTAATTGTTCATCAACCTGAGCTTTTTGAAAATCTAATTGAATTAAATCATCGATAGATTCAACCATGCGGTTGAACGTATAAAATATGCCAATAAAATAAACGCTTAGTACAATTAGATTGCCGTCTGCACCTTGAAAAGCCATAATTAAAATTTTCACTCCCTGTAATAAATTGATTTTACTGGTCAGAATTCAGAAGTCAGAATTCAGAAGTCAGAATTCAGAATCCAGAATTAATCTAGAAGTCAGAATTCAGAAGTCAGAACTCCGAATTAATGAATCTAGAAGTCAAAATCCAGGAGTCAGAACTCGGAATTAATGAATCTAGAAGTCAGAATTCAAATTTCAGAAATAACCCAGAACCTAAAAATCAGTCTTCATAAATCATACCTGTTTTAAAAAAATCTAGAAAAAATACAGAATTTTCTAACTCCTGACTTCTGACTCCTGACTTCTGACTCCTGACTCCTGACTCCTGACTCCTGACTCCTGGCTCCTGACTTCTGACTCCTGACTCCTAACTCCTGACTCCTGACTCCTGACTCCTGACTCCTAACTTTCTATTTCTGATTGATTTCTAATGAATTTGCTAACCATCCCTTCCGCCAAAAGAAGAACAGTAGCGCTCCAGAAATAATAGCCATAACTAACAAACAAATTGGATAACCCCAATAAGCATTTAATTCAGGCATATTAAATGGAGATTTTTCTGTATTAAAGTTCATGCCATATATGCCAGCTATAAAAGTCAAGGGAATAAATATAGTAGAAACCAAAGTTAATAACTTCATGATTTCATTCATTTTATTGCCAACTGCTGACATATAGACATCCATTAATCCAGAGCCTAATTCTCGATAAGTTTCTACCATATCTATTACTTGTACAGCATGATCATAGCAATCCCGTAAATAAATTCTCACTTCTTCACTAATCAGAACACTCCCATCACGAATTAACAAATTGATTGCGTCTCTTTGCGGCCAAATTGCTCGACGTAGTTGAAGTAATTCTCGTCTAATGCGGTAGATTTCTTGTAAAGTTTGTTGAGTGGGTTTAAATATTACTTCTTCCTCTAATTCTTGAATTCTTTCTCCATACAATTCCAAAACTGGGAAAAAGCCATCTATAATAGCATCTAAAAGAGAATAAGCTAAATAATCTGCTCCTTGTTTACGAATGTTCCCTTTACCTTTATCAATTCTGGATCTTACGCCATCAAAACAATCATATTCTGGTTCTTCTTGAATGGTCAGTAAATAGTGTTTACCCAATACTAAACTTACTTGCTCACTAAAAAAACCATAAGTAACTTTATTAGGTACTACCATCCGGGAAATAATCACCAGTTGATCATCATAATCTTCAACTTTGGGATTTTCTACCATGTTGACAACATCTTCTAAAACTAAAGGATGTAAATCAAAAACTGTTCCCAATCGTTGAATAATATCTCTATTACCTAAACCTTGGACATCAACCCAAGACACTGATTCTTGATCTAAATATGTAGAGCATTCCTCTGGGCTATTTATTTCTTTGCGGACAAAATTATCCTGGTTATAGTCCATTAAAACAATTTTAGGCTGCTCTGCATTTTCATCAATAATGATTGTTCCTGGTAGAGTCCCCGCCTGGTGATAATATTCTTTTATATATGACTTACTTGGAACTTTGAGAATGCGTCTAATTCTTTTAGCCATGCAGTTTTACCTGATAGTCATTGGTTATTAGTTATTAGTCATTAATCATTAGTCATGAGTTATTAGTCTTGATTTTAGTTGTAAAATCCCAATTAGAGATTAGAGCTAATACCAATTGACGAAAAGAAAGTACCATAAGTAAACTAGCAAAACCTTGTAAAATCATACTTTCCCAATTTTGAATTTTGTTGGCGAAGCCTTGCCGAAGGCTATTTTGAATTTTGAATTGGTATAACGGCAGTATTACAGCCGATATCATAGCATTTGCTTATCAGTTGTCATAGCTGGAAGTTTCACAGGGTGAGACTAATCTGCCAATGACTAAGTATAAAAAAAGTTTGCCTTTTGACAAGGCAAACTGGAGCAAAAATAGCAAAAATTTAAGATTTGTTAATTTGGGGAGGCGGAAATTAGAACATACCCATACCGCCCATACCGCCCATACCGCCCATACCACCCATACCGCCCATACC
>DATGXQ010000226.1:0-6253 GCA_035298905.1 Nostocaceae cyanobacterium
CCGCTACGCGTCCTGCTTGTGTAGACGCGGTTTCTAACCGCCCCTTTTTCGTTAAGTTGACACTAATGGACGTGCTAGTTCTTAGTATCGAGTAAGTATTTTAAGCTCATAGCTCAATTTCTCTGCCCAAACTTCTATCTCGTAAATCAGCAAAATCCTCATCAGTAAAGATAATTCCTTCATTTTGAATTACACTTCTAAATTTTTGTAATCCTGTCCAAAAATTATCTCCTTTAGATTCCTGCTTTTTTTACACAGGAACTCAAATAAATAGTCTCTATCTTCCGTAGATAAACTTTCAATAGAATTAATAATTTCTTGTAAAGTCATCATAGAACTGCCTCATCAAGTAAATTCTACTCTCAACTTCTACCTTGCTCATACTTGACAAAATCCACAAAATATGTAAATAATGGTTTTTTGTGGAAACTTTACCCCTGTATATAAACGCTTGGCTAACGTCATTGTGATAGGCGCCCAGTGGGGCGATGAAGGAAAAGGGAAAATAACGGATTTACTCAGCCGATCCGCAGATGTGGTGGTACGTTATCAAGGGGGGGTCAATGCTGGGCATACGATCGTAGTTCAGGGACAGACCTTTAAGTTACACTTAATCCCCTCTGGTATATTGTATTCAAATACCGAGTGTATTATCGGCTGTGGAACAGTAATCGATCCACAGGTGTTGATAAAAGAACTCGATCAACTACAAGCTTTAAATATTTCCACCGCTAATTTGCTGATATCTGAGACTGCCCATGTCACTATGCCTTATCATCGGTTGATTGATAAAGCAGCAGAAGAGAGGCGGGGAAGTCATAAAATCGGTACAACTGGCCGAGGCATTGGCCCGACCTATGCTGATAAGTCAGAGCGTACAGGCATCAGGATGTTAGATTTAATGGACCCTGAAGGCTTACGTGAGCAGTTAGAATGGACGATTAATTATAAAAACGTCATTTTAGAAAAGCTGTATAACTTGCCACCCCTTGATCCGCAAGCGGTAATTGAGGAATATTTAGGGTATGCAGAACGGCTGCGTCCTTATGTGGTTGATACCTCCATCAAAATCTATGATGCGGTACAGCGAAGAAGGAATATATTATTTGAAGGCGCACAAGGTACACTGCTTGACCTAGATCATGGGACATATCCCTATGTTACCTCATCTAACCCTGTAGCTGGGGGGGCTTGTGTTGGTACTGGGCTAGGCCCGACAATGATAGATCGGGTAATTGGAGTATCAAAAGCCTATACAACACGAGTAGGAGAGGGTCCATTTCCCACAGAATTAGATGGGGAAATAGGAGATTTGTTGTGCGATCGCGGCGCGGAATTTGGCACAACTACAGGGCGGAAACGTCGCTGTGGCTGGTTTGATGCCGTGATTGGTCGTTATGCCGTGCGGATAAATGGCATGGATTGTATGGCTATTACCAAACTAGATGTCTTAGATGAGCTAGAAGAAATCAAAGTTTGTGTAGCCTATGAAATTGATGGCGTTCGCAGCGAACACTTCCCCACCAGTTCCCGACAGTTTGCCCGTTGTCGCCCCATTTATAAAACTTTACCAGGTTGGGGAGTACCGACAACTCAATGTCGCCGCTTAGAAGACTTGCCAAAGCAAGCACTGGATTACCTGAAATTCCTAGCTGAATTGATGGAAGTCCCGATCGCGATCGTTTCCTTGGGAGCCAGCCGCGATCAAACCATTATTGTAGAAGACCCCATTCACGGGCCAAAACGCGCTCTGTTACACCCGAATGGGACACCTGTTTCTGTTTAGTCATTAGTCATCAGTAGACAGCATTGACAATTGACAACAAGGGTGGGGAGACCCCACCCCTACCAACCAACAACTGACAAGTAAAATTCCTATGCCTATTACAATCGAATCTAAAAAGCGGCCAGAAGGTAGCAAACCAAACGCCTTACGCCGTTCTGGACTAATCCCTGCTAATTTATACGGCCACAATGGCACTGAATCCATTTCTTTGGTAGTTGATGCTAAAGCGGTTGAGCGTTTATTGAAACAAGCTGCTGTTAATAAGACAGTGGTTGAACTTAGCGTTCCTGAACTGGAATGGACTGGTAAAACTGTAATTCGTGAAGTCCAAACCCACCCAGCTAAAGGCACAGTTTACCACCTGAGTTTCTTTGCCAATTCTCAAGGCTAAATCAGGTATAGATTTTGTCTTTATAACTACTTAATCTTTGTAATAATTGCTGATTAAACCAGGGTTTAAATCCTGGTTTTTTTGTTACTATGAGCGGAATGTGTTTAAAATAATTCAAATATTACAGCAGATTTTAGCTAAATGAGGTACAAATGTTAGGAACAAACCCTTATGCTAAAAGACTTTCAAACCTGTTCCCTGTTCCCTGTTCCCTGTTCCCTGCTGTAAATTATTTGTATGATAGACCATGACCGTTTATTTAAAGAACTATTAACTAACTTTTTCCCAGAGTTCATTGAACTATTTTTTCCTGATATTAATGCTGAATGGGAAAGAGAAAGCATTGAGTTTTTACCCCAAGAAGTGTTTACTGATGTCACAGCAGGGGAAAAGAAAATTATTGATTTACTCGTAAAAGCTAAATTTAAAAGTCAGGATGCGTTATTTATCATTCACACTGAACATCAATCTTACATTGAACCTGATTTTAACCGACGAATGTATATCTACTTCGCACGGTTATATGAATCCCCAGAGAGTAAGTGATTCTCAACTGTTCTCAATAAGTTAATTTAGGCGATCGCCTCTTGCAGTTTCACCCCAAAAGCAGCCACAAATTAGCGATCGCTAAACCTAAAACGATTGATATACAAAGCTTTTAGTCAAAATAAAATTACAAGGCCGATTTGACAGCCTTGTAATTTTTAGAGAAATTATTGAGATTAACTATCAATTGTGCTGCGTTTTGTAGAATTTGGGGCGATCGCCTCCAACCTCACCTCCAATTTATCCAGACTGTATTTTTGCAGTGTGTTTTTCTGATATTACTTTATGGTCACTAACTGCCTATTAGCCCTTAAATAGGTAAGCTGAGTTCCAAAATCAAAACCTCCTGTGGGCAAAAAGGGTGATTAAGCTCTTAGACCTTTAAGTTGCAAGTTGAGGCAGGCAGGGGGGCAGGGGGCAGAGGGGAGGGTTTACGGGTTTTCTTCACAAATGAAAATAATGCAATTTAAAACTACAACAGCTTACCCCTTTTAATGACTCAACTGCATAATTATACTGGATGATGCTGTATAATAAACAGAGTTGCACATAATGATATAGTAATACAAAAAAATTTGATGCTATCTGAAAGTAACAGAGTTCACCAAGTAGACAAGAAGTTTGATGATGACGTTTCCGATGCTAAATTTGTGAATCACTTCTTTGTTCGTCTTGTAGCAAAAGAAAAGCGGTTCACCAAAGTAGATTTTAAATATTCAATCTTTGATACCTGCTATCTTAGAGGTTGCATGTTTGATTCATGTAACTTTACTGGATGCCGTTTCGTTGGAACTAATTTACACGGGGCAAAATTCTCCGGCTGTAAGTTTGATTATTCTACCTTTGAGAGAACGATAGTTGACGACGAAGTTTTAGATACAGAGTGTCCGGGATCTGAAAATCTTAAAATGAAATTTGCCCGAACTCTACGTATGAATTATCAACAACTTGGAGATGCAAAATCTGCTAATAAGGCAATAAGCATAGAACTACAAGCTACAGAAACTCATTTGTATAAAGCATGGCATTCCAATGAGGCATATTATAGAGGTAAGTACAAAGGATTAAATCGGTTAAAAATGTTTTTAGAATGGACTCAATTCAAGTGTTGTGACTTTATATGGGGTAATGGTGAAAGTCCCGTTAAACTTTTACGAGCTACATTTATTGTTCTTTCTATTATGTCTCTAGTCGATGTTTGGGAATTTAAAGATACTAAATACCTCAACAACTATATGGAGGCATTTATTGAGTCACCCCAAATCTTTTTAGGAACACTATCGCCATCTTATTACCCAAGTTTATATCTGACAGGAATTTTATTCATTAGGTTAGTTACATTTGGTCTTTTTATGTCAATCATTATTAAACGAGCAAATCGACGTTAGTATGCATATCTACGCTTTTGGTTCTATATGTCGTGGAGATATATCGCTAGGTTCAGACGTTGACCTACTAGCAATAGTGCAAGGATATGATCCTCGTATTGATCCAGATACCTTTTCAATTTATTCTTATAACAGAATTCAAGAACTTTGGCAGGAAGGTAATCCTTTTGCATGGCATTTGTCACTTGAATCGCAATTAATTTTCTCCTCAAATCAACTAGATTACTTGAAAGAGTTGGGAAGTCCAGAACCTTATATAAATTGTGTTCGAGACTGTGAAAAATTTTTTGGACTGTTTCGCGAAGCGTATAACTCGGTAATAACAAACAATAACAGCAAAGTATTTGATCTGTCCACTATATTTCTAAGTATCAGGAATATTGCAACCTGCTTCTCCCTCGGCTGTATGGAATGTCCAGACTTCTCTAGAAATTCTGCGCTATGCTTGGGAGTTAACAGTATCCCAATTACACTGGATTCATATAAAATTTTAGAAAGATCCCGCTTATTGTGTACAAGAGGACACGGAAAGAACTTAACAGATGATGAGATCCATATTGTGATCCAAAAACTTGACGAAATACATGAATGGATGGATAACTTAGTGGAGAAGGCTAAAAAATATGAGTGAGTTTAATAACCGCATTGCAGCTCAAAGGAAAGTTCTTCAGCTGGTAAACCGCAAGCAATGGGAAAAAGAAGAGCTATTAGGACTTTCAAGTAAAGCAATTGAAAGATGGATTTCGATGAATCGCATTGATCCTGAATCTCTGTTAGTGGAGCTTGTCAGGACTGCTTCTGCAAAACTTTTTTTTCTTGCTAACAAAAGCCAAGAACAAATTTCTGAGGAATATAAGACGATATTCAAAGAAATTGAAATTATTTATAAAAAAATTGAGATGGAGTTAACAAATTGTTTAATTAGTTAAGATTTCTTTTTTAACAAAGATTCTTGAGCTTTACCTGTACCCAACTTGATTAAATTTTTCTCCAGCCGATCCAGTATGAGGTCATGCAAAGTCTTTTGAGCTAAACCTCATGTCTTAGCAGTTTAAACTCAGCACTGGCATCGGTGAGTTATGAACCAATCGTGAATCCACTATTAGCGAACAACATTAGCACTAATGCTAAAATTGGCAGCAGCCGTCGTAGGAAATCCCATTTTTCCCATTTCAAGCGAAACGCCCGCCAAAGGCGATCGCTAGTTTAGTCCATGAGTAACTTTACTTAGTGGCAGCTAAAGACCCTTCCGACTTGATTAAAATTTTCTCCAGCCTGCCTAGCCTGTAATCCTGTAGGGAGTTTTGAGCCACAACCTCATGCCTTAGCAGCTTTAACTCAGCCCCAAAATTGGCCAGTTGTGTGCCAACGGTAAAGCCGCCGTTAGCGAGAAATATTAGCGCTGCCCCTACAAGTGGGAGCAACTGCAAGAGGAAACTCCATTTTTCTAATTTCATGGGTTTAGTATGGTAAGTGAATAGTTTTGGTGAGCGATCGCTTTGGGTAAGACTAGGCGATCGCTATTTTCAAGAACAGTTAATAAAACGTCTTAGCTCATTAGCTGCTGTCCTGGTTAAGTAAATTTTCAATCCGTTCTAGGCTGGACTCCACAGAGTCATAGTCCGGGCCAGTGTACTGCCAGACAGTTAAACTAGCAGTTCTAAACCACTTGGGAAACTTAAACGCCACAGCATAGTTAGGTGTAAGTTTAGGGAAAACAACTAGCTTGATTCGGTTAAGCTGCATAGCGCGGACAGCGATATTGTCAGCCTCCGGTACACCGCCAATAGTTAGCCCTAATTGATACCTTTGATAAAGCTTGCCAGCGTAGTCCCATTCCCGCCCTTCAGGGACATCAGTATCTATGTAAGCGGCAATAACATGAGTTTCAAACAGTACGGGAAGAACAACTTCAGGAATTGGAGCATACCTATCATCAGTTAACTTTACAGCCGTAAAACTGTTGTTATAGACCTGTTCCCAATTAGCAGCATTATTCAGCTGTAAAACCCTAGCCATAGCGAGTTAGTAGCTCTAAATGCTCCCAGACCTCCCCAACAAACTCTATCGGGTCTATTCCAAACTGAGCCAGCATATCAAAGTAGACATCGGCGGGAATTTTCCCTTTTAGCCAGTCGTCGG
>DATGXQ010000227.1:0-1519 GCA_035298905.1 Nostocaceae cyanobacterium
TCCTGGCTCCTGACTCCTGAATTCTTATTGCTTTATTAGTTTTTTATCTTCCATCTGCACTAATTATTGATTTTTGCCCTCCAATTATCTATCAAATGAAAATCCAATGCAATATATTTGGCAATTGCTTCAATAAATGTATTTATGTTGCCAAAATATATAGACAGCTTCTATATTCTTTTATCCATCTAGTCATGGAAGAGAAAATCTCATTGCCAGAGTGTATACAGCAGTAAATTTCTTCACCAAGAATTAAATGCTTTTTACTGTTTAAACAAATACGCAAAATTAATGAGCTAAAGTTATGCCAACTGATAGTAAATTACCGCAACCACTGGTCAGTGTGATCATTCCCACTTATAACAGACCAGAATATTTAAAACAAGCGATCGCTAGTGCAGTCAATCAGACTTATCAAAATATTGAAATTATTATTTCTGATAATTGCAGTTCAGCAAATCCCCAAGCTTTAATTGATTCTTTCCAAGATGAGCGGATCAGATTTTGGCAACAACCAGAAAATATCGGCATGTTACCAAATCAGTTACATGCTTTTAAAATGGCACGGGGTAAATATGTTGCCAGCCTACATGATGATGATATGTGGCATGAGGATTTTTTATCAAAGCTTGTACCACATTTAGAAGTTAATGCTAATTTAATTCTGGCGTTTTGTGACCAGTATATTATTGATGCCGAAGGCAAAATTAATATCGTAGCGACTGAGGAAAATACACGCAGTTACAAACGCGATCGCATCACACCAGGTACTATTGAAAATTTCCTCAAAATTGGTTTAATAGATAAAAGTATTCCTACTGCTGCGGCTTGTGTGTTGCGGAATGGGGTAATTAATTGGGATTTAATTCCGGCTGAAGTGGGGGGAATGTGGGATTTATATCTGACTTATCTTTGTGCTGTTTCTGGCTATAGTGCTTATTATGTTCCTGAGAAATTAACCTACTATCGGGAACATGAGCAAACTGATACTAAGCAAAGCGGTAGTAGAAATACCCAAGCTAAAATTCGCAAAGCTAAAAGCGAGTTGTTTTGTTATCAGGTATTTATGGAAGATGGTCTTTTAAAAGAATTTCATAACTATTTTAAAGCCCAATGGTTAGCAGCAAATACAACTTTAGGAATTGGTTTATTAAGAGATAAACAAATAACAGCAGCACGTCCTTATTTTTGGCGGGCTTTAAGTGAACAAAAATTTAATTTGCGAACTATCACAGCACTCATTTTAAGTTTTGTTCCTCAGAATTTGGTTAATAAGTTACTGAGGGTGTAAATGATTAAACGCAGATGGACGCAGATGGACGCGGATAATTTTTGTATATATTAAGATGAGGTAGTAAGTGAAACTTTGTATTGTTACCCACAAGTTTAAAAAAGGTGATGGGCAGGGACGGGTAAATTATGAGGTGGTTAAAGAGGCTATTCGTCGCGGTCATCAATTAACTTTATTGGCAAGTGAAATTGACCCGGAATTAGAGCAAGATAGTCATGTAAATTGGGT
>DATGXQ010000228.1:0-7349 GCA_035298905.1 Nostocaceae cyanobacterium
GGTTATACCAATTCAAAATTCAAAATAGCCTTCGGCAAGGCTTCGCCAACAAAATTCAAAATGGGAAATACCAGATTTGACAAGGGTTTGACGATTTATATCTGTTACAATCTTTTAGTGAATTGGTATTATTTCTGCCAAGCTGCACTAGGAAGTTACATATATGCTGTATAAATGAAAACTTTTGTCGAAAGCGAAGGTTAGGCTTTTGATGTCTTTGCACCTGTCCTTGGCTCAAGGATGGTACACAAATAAGTTTCCCTTAGCGTTGTGCAAGACACACAATATTATTACCTTCATCAGTATTGCCAAAAATTAACTTATTATCTGATTAAAATCATGGAAAATAAAATTCAGAAATTACACTCATCTCTGAGCAATATAAAAAACAATCTTATTGATAGATATTATCAGTTTCGCATTTATACAATCCAAGATCCTTATAAAATTCGTTTACGAAGCCATCCCTATCGAGTAATTTTTATTCTTAGCCATATGCGTTCTGGATCTTCATTATTTACTCATATTCTTAACTCTAATCCAGAAATTATTGGTTATGGAGAAACTCACCTGAAATATACTTCCGAATCAGATGTGAAACAGTTATTATTCAAAGTTTATAAAACCTTGCGAAAGATGCAGATGTCTCATAAATATATTTTAGATAAAATTTTACATAATCACAAAATTTTAGAAGAAAAATTACTCACATCAGACAGTTTACATACCATTTTTTTAGTGAGAGAGCCACAAAGAACCTTAGCCAGTATTTTAAATATAAAACCACACTGGAGTGAAGAAAAAGCTTTAAATTACTATATAGAGCGTTTATTAACTCTTGAGAAATATGCCAAATTAATTAATAACAAAGACCGCACTCTGTGGTTAGATTATGACCAAATAGTGAATAACAGTAATTCAGTTTTTAGGGAATTACAAAATTTTCTGGGAACTAAAACAGGATTTTCAGAAGAATACGAAGTCCTCAAGACTACAGGCACTAAGGGTATTGGTGATTCATCAGAAAACATTAAAGTTGGTCGTATTATCAGAAATCAGAGACAACTAGAAGAAAAAATTTCTCCTGAATCAGTAGAAAAGGCTTTATATTACTTTAATCAATGCTCTGCAACACTTGCTCAATATTGCAGTTCTATTAAGAGTTTATAGTCGGATTAGCAAGATTTTTTAATTAATGTCTTTTGGGAAAAATAAAAGTAAACAAATGAACAATATATTATCTTTCTTTAAACATCTTAGTTATGGTCTACTAGTCGCAGTTATGGTTTTGTGCCTACATGTAAATACTGCCCTAGCTCATAGACCACACGATGTGATTTCTCAAATAGAAATTTCTCCTACTTACTCCAAAGATAAAACTTTATTCATTATTGTTAGGTCTAATTTATTCAAATCAACTAATGGAGGGGAAAGTTGGAAAAGAATAGTTAAAGGATTAGATAACCAATTTGATTTAAATTCTCTGCTTATATTGCGTAGTAATAAAAATCTCTTTGTTTCCTCTTCAGGAGATGGTATATACAAGTCTGATGATGAAGGAGAATCTTGGAAAAAGACCAATCAAGGTTTAGAAAATCTCGATATTAGCCTACTGGCTGTACCTACTGACGAAGCCAATTTAGTTTTAGCAGCAGGACGCAAAAAAGGACTATATAAAACTAAGGATGGCGGTAATAATTGGTATTCTGTATTTAGAAATAATACCAAAATCACGGCCATTGCTTTTTCTCCTCAGAATATAAATTTCCTAGTTATTGGTGACGATAAAGGAAATTTATATTTATCAAAAGATAGTGGAGAAACCTGGGAACCAAGAGGAACAATTGCTAATGCAGGTTCTATTACTGCTATAGCTTTCTATGTTCAATCTCCGTCAGACAACACATTGTTGGTAGCAACAGAAAAAAAAGGAGTTCTCAAAAGTAATAATCTAGCAACTTCTTTTTCCGAAATCAATCGAAGTTTAGCAGATAAGAATATTAGAGACTTGGAAATTGGGACTGATAAAACACAAAAACCAGTATTGTGGGTTTCGACTGCGGATGAAGGCGTATTTCAATCAAAAGATGGCGGCAATTCTTGGCAGAAATATAGTCAGGGATTAACTAAAGATTCTCAAGCCGATGATGTTAAAAGCCCTCATTTTACAGATATGGAAATTTCTCCTGCTTTTAGTCAGGATAAAACTTTATTTGTAGGTGGGTTTAATGGACTATTTAAATCTACAAATGGCGGAGAAAAGTGGCAAGAATTAGAAACTTTAGCTAAAGGGACTATTACCGCTTTAGCAGTGTCTCCTAATTATGAAAAAGATGGTACTATCGCTATTGTTACCTATGTAGGAAATACTTACATTAGTAAAGATAAAGGAGCAACATGGACAAACATGAACAGAGGTCTAGAAATACCTCGAATTACAGAAAATTTTCAGACTCCCCATCAAGATCCTAGACGCTTTTTTGATCTTGATTTTTCTCCTAACTATGGAGAAGACGCAAATATTTATGCCACTATACTATGGGATCAATTTTTAAAGTCTAATAATAGAGGAGAGAATTGGGATATAGTTCGTATTCCACATATTCAGGGTTATGCTACTCGTGGTATTAACATTGTCCCATCACCTAACATCGCTTCAGATAAAACTGTTTATTTAGCTACACAATATGGTATAATATATAAGTCTACTGACCAAGGAAATCACTTTTTCAGTATTAGCAAAATAGAAAATCCTCGGATTAACGAGGCACTTGCTTTAGTAATATCACCTGATTTTTCCTCAGATAAAACTTTATATGCTTCTGGACTCAAAGGAGTCTATAAAAGTGTCGATGCAGGGCAGAGTTGGCAAGCCGTAACTGAAACTAATTTCTTAAATAAACCAGGTAGAATTCAGTTAGCAATTTCCCCGCATTACAAAACAGATCGCACGGTGATTGCTGGCACTGAGGATGGTGTGGTGATGACCACAGATGCAGGCAAAACCTGGTTTGAGTTGTCAGGAATTTATGGTAATCACGCTTATATAGAAGGGTTGGCAATATCACCCAACTACCAAAGCGATCGCACATTTTTTATAAGTGTCAAAGGTAGAGGTTTATTCAAAACAATTGATGGAGGTAAAACCTTTACGAAAATTGGAAATGATGGGATTTCTTTAGCAACTATGAATAGTGTTCCATCTGCCGGTAAACCAATTGCTCTTTCTCCTGCATATGCTAGCGACAAAACAATTTTTGGTTTTGGTTCATCCACAACAGAAGTTTATAAATCTACAGATGGAGGAAATACTTGGCAAATTATTACTTTACCAAAAAATGAAAACACACAGTATGATATGGGTACTACCATAAGTCTTTGGTTGTATGTATATCGCCTTCGCATTCTGAAATTTTCAGTTGCTATCATAGCCGGTTTAGCAAGTTATGTAATTCTCGGCTATTTAGGGTTAGATAAAATATTACCCCTAAGTAAATTACAAATCAAAATATTTGGTTCTGTTATCATATTGGTGGCAGTTTTAATTCTCCCATACAGATAGCAGGTCAGAGAAAATACTCAAAAATAATCGGCTCAACTGTTCATTTCAATAATTTTTTAACATCAAAATCATAGGGATTAGTATGACGCAAACACAACAAGGCGTAACTGTTTGGTTAACTGGTTTAAGTGGTGCGGGTAAAACTACTATTAGCCGAGTTATTGAACAACAACTAAGAACGCAGGGATATAAAGTTGAAGTTCTTGATGGTGACATTGTGCGACAGTATTTAACTAAAGGATTGGGTTTTAGCAAGAAGGATCGAGACGAGAACATCCACCGAATTGGTTTTGTTGCTCACTTACTCACAAAAAACAATGTCATTGTATTAGTTTCAGCTATCTCACCTTATCGAGACGTGCGGGAAGAAGTACGCAAATACATTGGCAATTTTGTCGAAGTCTACGTCAATGCACCATTAGCAGTTTGTGAACAGAGAGACGTAAAAGGCTTGTATCAAAAAGCGCGTTCTGGAGCCATCAGCCATTTTACGGGAATTGATGACCCCTATGAAATACCGCTACAACCTGACATTGAATGCAAGACAGACGTTGAAGATATGACCGAAAGTGCAAATAAGGTATTGAAGAAGTTGGAAGAGTTGGGTTATATCAGCCCATTCCTCAGTAACCAAAAGAGTTTGGACAGCAAAACACTCATAAAAACTGGTAGATTCAATAGTGCAATAGAATGATTAGATGCTCAATTCTTGCTCATACTGCCCTCCATATTAGCATCAATCTTATGGTTCAAATAGGCATCTCCTCAACACCCAAAAATAATTAAGAATGTACCCCAATTTTATAAACAGTTTTGAAAGTCAATGTCTTGGGTAAAGTCAAATTTACCTAGCTTTGGAATCATAATTTTTGTGTAAGGATTCAGAATCCAGAATCGAGAATTAAAAAAGCTTACAGATATTGAGTTAATGCTTTTTACAAAGCATCCAGCGTTTAAATTCTTGATTTGACAAGCATTCTGATTCCTGACTCCTTACTCCTGAATTCTCGCATTTTTGTAACCAAGTATAGGTCTATTGAATATGACAAATACGAGTTGTTCCTTGTGGATCTTTGTAGCACGACCAGATACATCTTTCATTTTACAGACCATTCCTCATTTAGTGAAAGTGAATAACTTTCCTTTTGAGGAAAGGGTTTTAGCTGTTGATACAGCTTCACTTACAGGAGATAAAATATATCGTCCTTTAATTGGTACGATGGAGGAACTTCGTGAGTGTACAGACAGATTACTGCAAGCGGGTGTTGTTGATCGTGTCGTCGATATAAATTACGATGCCACTTATCACAATCAAATGTACCGAAAACATTTTGGTAGAACAATTCGCTTTACTCATAACTATAAAGGGTATCCCATTTTAGGCTCTATTTTTGGTATCGAAGAATGTAAAAGTGACTATGTATTACACTTTGATAGCGATATGCTGATGTATCAAAGCCGCAACTTTAATTGGATTAAAGAAGGCATTGATTTAATGGAAAGAAATTCACAAATGATGTTTATTAGACCAATGGCTGGACCTCCAACCGATAAAAAAAAGTCCGAGCCGTTTGAAGTTTTTAAAATTTTTAGTAGCCGAGTTTATTTAATAAATCGTGAACGCTATAATAAGTTCCTCCCTTTACCAATCATTTGGCATTCATACCGTCAAAATTGGATCAATTACTTACCTAATCAGTTAAAAACTACTCTCAGCAATCTAACGGGTAAAGGCAAGTTAGACTCATGGGAAATAATGGTAACGCGAAAACTAGAGAAAACAGATTATTATCGAGCTAATTTGACTAATCCTAATGCTTGGACACTACATCCTAAAGATAGAAGTCCAGCTTTTATTCAAGCCTTACCCGAAATTATTGCCAGAATTGAGACGGGAGATTTTCCTAGCCAACAAGCAGGTAATTACGATTTAATTCCTGAAGCTTGGTATTAGATAAAAATGGGGCTTGGATAAAATAGACGCGGCTTCTACAGACCATATACCACCCCGCGCAAGCAGTTTTCCCACACCTTGGGAACTAGCGTTAGCGACGAAGGAGCGTCGGAACGAGAGTCACCCGTTCGCGTAGCGTCCGGCAGGGAAGAGACTTTGCCTGTATAAGCCGCGATTTCTCATTGTCTGGTGTTTTTTCCCAAATGGGATGTTCCTGCATCCTGTGACTTTGCTCACATCAGCCGTATAGTTGATTTTTTGAGTCAAAAATTCCAGAGATTTTTTTGATCAGCAACAGTTGAGGGTAAAGTAATAGATTAAACAGTAACAAACAGTGTATAAAAAAATTAAAAAAAGTATCGAAAAATAGGAAGTATGGCTAAAATTATCGTGACTGGAGCAGCCGGATTTATTGGTTCTCAACTTGTTGATGTATTATTACAACAAGGAGAAGAAGTAATTGGAATTGATGAATTTAATGATTATTATGATCCGCAGTTAAAGCAGAAAAACATTGCTAGTTTACAGTATTCACCTAATTTTACCTTAATTGAAGGCGATATTCAATTTTTAGATTGGTCAACACTACTTCAAGATGTAGAAATAGTTTACCATCAAGCAGCACAGGCAGGAGTAAGAGCTAGTTGGGGTAAAGGTTTTCGTGCTTACACTGAAAGAAATATTAACGCTACACAAGTTTTGTTAGAAGCCGCAAAGGATGTACCAAATTTAAAAAGATTCGTATTTGCCTCAACATCTAGTGTATATGGTGATACTGAAACTTTACCTACCCATGAAGGAATTACACCGCAACCTGTATCACCTTATGGTATTACTAAATTAGCAGCTGAAAGGCTTGGTGGACTATATCATAAAAATTTTGGCGTGCCTTTTGTCTCATTGCGTTATTTTACAGTTTACGGTCCTCGTCAACGTCCAGATATGGCTTTTCATAAATTTTTTAAAGCTGTTTTGCAAGATGAAGCAATTCCTATTTATGGGGATGGACAACAAACAAGAGATTTTACTTTTGTCAGTGATGTTATAGCAGCTAATTTAGCAGCAGGTCACGTTAAAGAAGCAGTCGGAGAAATTTTTAATATTGGTGGTGGTAGCAGGGTAGTTTTAACAGAAGTATTAGACACAATGGCAGAAATTGTAGGTAAACCCATCAAGCGTAATTATATTGAAAAAGCCATAGGAGATGCACGTCATACTGCTGCTGATGTTTCCAAAGCCCGGAAAATTCTTGGTTATCAACCCCAAGTATCTTTACAAGCAGGTTTAACACAAGAATGGTACTGGATTAAATCTTTGTACAGTTGACATTCTTAGCGCGGCAATTCATGGTTACAGCAGGAAGGAGGAGTGAAAGCCGTATACAGTTGAGAGTTTTAATTTTCAGTGGCGTTGCTAAATTGGTGCATGATTTTGGAATGTAGAGACGTTCACTGACGTTAGGGAACAGGGAACTCTTAACAGGAAGGTTGAAAGTCTTTTAGCATAAGGCTTTGTTCCTAACATTTGTACCTCATTTAGCTAAAATCTGCTGTATTTTCATCCTTAAAATCAGCAACGCCTTTTCAGTTTGTACCTTATTCACTTCCAATCTGCTGTAACTATAAAAAATGTACAAATTACAGCAGGGAACAGGAAGGTTAAAAGTCACTTGTATATGGTTTTGTTCGTAAAATTTGTACCTCATTTCCCTGAAACCTACTGTAAAAGTGAAGCAGCTTTCCAATTTACTAAAAGCTGGTAGAGCGTTTTTCGTGTAGATGCAATAAACTTGAGGGCGGGGTTTCCCCGCCCCTACAGGGTTGGCGATAAAAG
>DATGXQ010000229.1:0-6085 GCA_035298905.1 Nostocaceae cyanobacterium
AGCCATTATTCCTGCTGCTGTGGGTGTTGATATTGGTTGCGGTATGGGTGCTATTAAACTACCATTTAGTGGAGATAAATTAGAAGGAAAATTAAAAAAAATTCGTTTGGATATTGAAGCAGAAATCCCCACTGGATTTAATGAAAATAAAGAGATAGAAAAAGCTGTCACTAACTGGCAAGGCTGGTATAGCTTTAAAGACTTGCATCCAGGTGTGCAAGATTTAGAAAACAAAGCTATGAAACAAATGGGTTCTTTAGGAGGTGGGAATCATTTTATTGAAGTTTGTGTAGATACAGAAAACCAAGTTTGGTTAATGCTGCATTCTGGATCTCGTAATATTGGCAATGTACTGGCTCAATGTCATATTAGTACAGCGAAAGAGTTAGCTAAAATGGCAGGAAATAATTTACCTGATCCTGATTTAGCTTATTTTGTAGCTAATACTCCAGAGTTCCAGGCTTATTGGCATGATTTACAATGGGCGCAAAACTATGCTAAATTTAATCGTGATGTGATGATGGCTAGATTTAAACATGTCATCGAAAAACATTTAGCTGGTGGTAAATCTACTAAACCTTTAATCCAAGTAAATTGTCATCATAATTACGCTGAAAAAGAAGTTCACTTTGGTGAAGAAGTTTATGTAACTCGTAAAGGTGCGGTACGAGCAGAAAAAGAAGATTATGGCATTATTCCTGGTTCAATGGGAGCAAAATCTTTTATTGTCAAAGGTAAAGGTAATGTTCATAGTTTTTGTTCTTGCAGTCATGGTGCAGGTCGTTTAATGTCCAGAAATAAAGCTAAGAACGTCTATACTCTTGATGATTTAATTGAGCAGACTAAAGGTGTAGAATGCCGTAAGGATACAGGAGTTTTAGATGAAATTCCTGGTGCTTATAAACCAATAGATCAAGTGATGGAAAATCAATCTGATTTGGTAGAAGTGGTAGCTACACTTAAACAAGTTGTTTGTGTAAAAGGATAAATTGCACAATTAAGTTTTAATAATATCCCCGATTTCTTTCAGAGGTCGGGGTCTTCAAGTTATTGTATAACAAGGTATAATTATGGAAACAGGAATTAGCCAATACAAAGAAAAACTTTTAGCTGATTTTAATTCGCGTCCTAACTATGATCAGGGAAAACTTTATACACCTGTAGCTAATAAGTTAGTATCTTTGGCTAACTTACAAAGTGGACAAAAAATTTTAGATGTAGCTACAGGTACAGGTTTAGTGGCTTTAAGTGCAGCAAAAATCGTTGGTAAAACTGGTAAAGTTATCGGTGTGGATATCTCTACTGGGATGTTGTTACAAGCAAAAGAAAAACAGATGCATTTGAATTTACAAAATGTGGAATTTATAGAAGCAGATGCAGAAACAATAGATTTTTCAGAAAATAGTTTTGATGTGATATTTTGCTCTTTAGCTGCTTGTTATCTTACTAATATTTCTCAAGTTTTAAAAAACTGGTATCGCTGGCTGAAACCGGGGGGAATAATTGCTTTTAATAGTTGGCAAGAAACAGCGTTCCAACCATCAGTTTTATTTCGAGAAGTAGCAGCTAAATATGGTGTAGAAATTCCTAATCCCAATGAACAGCTAGGAACTGAAGCTAGGTGTCAACAAGCTGTAAATAATGTTGGTTTTCAAAATTTTCAAATACATTCTGAGCAGTTTGGTTGGTACTATACACCTAGTTTGCAAATGGCTGAGGATTTATGGAGAATTAATGCTAAGAATGCTTTCGGTTTCCAGATTTTACAACTATCACCAGAAAAATTACAAGAATGTAAATCTGAATATATCACCACAATTCAAGAATTACCAACAACCGCAAAAGGAACTTGGTGTGATGCTCTAATTTATTTTATCTTAGCTACAAAGTAGAATTCAAAAGTCAGGAGTTAGGAGTTAGAAGTGAAAGCCACTTACTGCTTGAGTTTTGATTTGTAGTTTCTACTTTATGCACTTGCAATCTGCTGTAAATAGAAGAATGTATTCAAGCTGAGTGGAAGAATAATTAAATCAATGAATGCACTCAGCTTGTGGGGAATTAACTTCAACAACACAGAAGAAAAATTGTATTTTGAGTCAGTCTAAAATGGTGGCAACTTTTATGAAGTTACTGCTGGTTGAGGAACAACTCCGGTATTGGATGGTTCTAAATTAGACAAGCAACTAATAGTTAAAAGCGGCATTTCTTGCCAACAAGATGGACAAAACCAATAGAGTTCACCATGACGGACATGACGCAGAATAGAACCACCACAGCATGGACAAGTTTTGGCTCTCATAGTCATACCAATGTCCTCCTTAAAAAAAGATTGCTGTCAAAAACAGAATAAGTTTGTTAACTAAAATTGAATTTTGGCAGTGCTGATTCGTCACTTAATTCTCTTGTTTGTTTGAGAATTTTTTAAGTGAACGAATTATTTACCATTAACTGTTTAGGTAGTGTTAGATTCCTTGCTGGCAATAGTTTCTATCACGACTAGTCCATAGAATTATTGTCAGTTAACGGTGAAAAAAGTAATTGCAATTTGAGCCAAAATTTTAGATCAAAGCTGGTTTGTAGTGCGAATTATCTTTTGTATGTCTGGGTGAAAAATATCTAAGTGAGTGATGAATTTAAAATTGCTCTATGAAAAGTAAGCAAGAATATAGCCACTTCCTATTCATTAGGAAATGTAACTTTTTTCAGAGAAATTTTAAATTAACTTATCTGGGTGAGAAATGCAGTTTTGCTTGCCCTATTATTTTGTTAACTTTATGATCAAATCACCCCCTTATATTAGTTCACACAATCAGTAGAAGCTAACAACTAATTTTTAAACCCTAACTAAACCCTAACTCCCACCTAGACTATTTTCATCTATCTTGGGGATCATAGTTTAAGAGTATATTTTGTAGCATGGCTGACAAATTTCTTAATATTATTTTTATTAAATGAAAAGTTTATCATGGTCTAAATGAATAATCATGTGCTTTTCCCGACAAAAGTCAAAGAACTAAATAATTTGTAAATATTTGAGTTAATACTCGCAGCTTTACATATCTTATAATTTTTAATTTGCTGACTGATTGATAATTTAGATGAAAATTTAATACATGCCGAAAAATCAGGACTTCAGCCATTTTTTGAGCAGAAAATGAGTAGAATTTGAGTAGCAAAGACTGACTGCTAAATATCAGGGCATTCGGTTTCTATAATTGATGCGTGAGAGTAGTATTTGTGAACTGTATCTACCTCATCTCCCATCCATTTGGCCAACTCGATCGCCTTGACTCCCTTGGCTAAGGCCAAGGTGGCAAATGTGTGCCGTGCTGCGTAGGGGCGAAGATAGGGAACTTTACCAGCGATCTCTAACTCGCGGACTACTCCCAAGCTTCTGCCGTTTATTTGATTCCAAACCGTGTTTAGGATTTGGCTCGAAAGTAACTTACCCTTGGGTGTGGTAAAAATTAACTGTGTGGCAGTGTAAGAATCCGGGCGTATGCTCAAGAGCAATTGCTGGAGTTTACTACCCACCCCACAAGGGAAAACTCGCTTCTTGCCGTTTTTAGTCCCCTTGAGGATCAGTCGTTGGTTTCTGCTTTTGGTGATTTTAATGCGGGTGCAGTCCGAGTTGATGTCTCCCCAGGTCAGGGCGAAGGCTTCCCCAAGGCGACAGCCAGTAAAAAATAAAAATTTGATTAATGGTGCGTAGTGTGAATAAAGATTGTGATTTTCAAAAGCTTCTATGATGATGTCGCGCTGCTGTTCAGTGAAAGCTTTGTAATCGTCATCTGTTGATTTTCTGCGAGGTTTTTTTAATCTGAGCTTAGAAAATGGATTGTCTGGTATTAGTTGAGAGTTGATAGCCCATTCACAACAGGAGTTAAATCTTCTGATTAAGAGATAAGCCATAAAGTTTGTATTGTTAACAAGCAGCCAATCTCTAATGGCAACAGCATCTTCTAAGTTTTTACTAGGAAGTTTCTCTATGTATGATTTTGTCAATTCATAATTACTTATCAATGTTGTCTGCTCGATTTGAGGAGACTTAAAAAGTGTGTATCGCTCCCATAACTGCAACAAATCCCACTGATATTTTTTGTTATCAGTGGGTAATGCTTAGGGTTGGGGTTTAGATTTTGAATTTTTAATAGGGTCAAACTGATAATCTTCGAGTGTGTAGTCAAACCGTCCTAGCTTAATATCTTGCTGAATAATATCTCGTATCTCTCTAACCTTGGCTCTATTTTTTTTGGTATCTTCCAAGCCAGTGGAGATGTTAAATTGTTTTGGGAATCCTTTAACTCGAAAGCGGATAAGTAGTCTCTCGGTGCGTTTATCTTTACTTATCCATTTGTCATCATCCATTCTATAAAACCTTCAAATCACAGCCAGGATAAAATTTAGGAACGCCGAATAAATCTACGGCTCGTCTAATATTGATGTCATCAAACAACACTTTTAACTCATATCTTTTAACAAAAATTACAGTTCCAATAGCGCCATAATAGGGTAGAGCATCTAAACGTGAAATGTAGACGACTCTTGAACCTATTTTTGCTTGTTTGCAAGTATTTTCAGATAGCTGTTTTAGATGATTATAGTAGCTCACAAATTTATCGCTAACTTTAACTGAGTGTGGTTTTTTGACTGGGTGTAATCTTTTGCAGTGTTACGAATTGTTTTCTTGACCTGTTTCAGTACATCGTCAAAATATTTTTTCTCATCAGGTTCAAATCCGTCCTCAGTTTCTAGGCATCGGCTAAATAACGCACCGTCATAAACGGCATCAAGATGAACTAATCCTGCTGATGTCCCTAGCTTCCAACCTTCACATTTCCAAGTAACATCAGACTCACAAAAATCATCTTCAAGTCCGCAATAACAGAAATTTATTCTTAACAATGCTTCTGCTATTGCTTTGTTTTTACCTGTTAACCAACAAGGGAATGATGCAGTTTTCATGGTAGGGGGGTATGGGTAAAATTGTTAAGCGAGAAGTTACGCCCCTGGTGTTGACCAAGGGCGTGAAGGTTAACCAAAATGCTGGCGTAACGGGTTAGTAACTCTACTCCCTTGTCGTAACGTTTGCCCGTGTAGCCCATTACCTCAGTAACTATGGTGCTGTCGCTTATTGCCTTGCTTCAAAAATTATCGGGGTTAAGAGATGCCGACATGAAATAGCCTAATTTCCATGAATACCTCTCTAGTCGTTTGTGCTTTCTGGTTGGGCGGGTGATAATATCTCTGTTTCTTGTTCGTCCTCAACGGGGCGCGCTAGGTTGGCTAGGGCGTTGGCAACGTCTACTAGGAATTTGGCACGACCAACGCGGCCAATTTTGGCGACGTGATGGAGAAGGTAAGTAGGTAGCTCAAGCTGTTCGTCGTCGGCTACATCTTCTATGTCGTAATCTGCATCTATTGGCTGCCTGTCGGTGGCGATGATTAGCCCAGCGAGTGCTAAGAGTTGACGATAGTCTAGGTAGGTAAGGTCTTCTTGCCATTCTTCTAGCTCTCCGGTGATGGTGGTTTCAACTTTTGAGAGTGCGTAATCCCAGAGAGCGCGGGCTAGGTTGCCTCCTGTTGCGATGATCGAATCTTTATCGTTGACATCCCAGAAAGTTACGCTGCCATCTTCGTATTTTCTAATGCAGCCAGTTGAACTCCAGGGGATAATAAGCTCTACTTCTTTTGCAACAATATGAACGTTTTGGTGTTGATTGTTAACAGGTGTGGACAGTTGGAAAGTTTCAGGTGTGGGTAGTTGGACGATTTTAGGGGTGGCTAGGAAATACTGAAAACCTAGTCTGTCGAAGATGATTAGGGAATTATTGTGGTCTGGGTTGTTCAAGTCGTTGAAGATGGTTTGCAAGTCCCATTCGTAACGTGATAGAACGTTATCGGTTCTTACCCGCATTAGTTCTTCACATTCTTGAAAATGTTCGAGTTTTCGTCCTAGATAAAATAGGCTGATGTTGGGTTTCATGTTATGTCCTGGTGACGAAAGTTTTAGCGCGTCGGTCTATTTCTTTGGCGAGTGTTTCTGCATCTGTTAGTGATGGTTTGACACCGTGACAAAGGGAAT
>DATGXQ010000230.1:0-44201 GCA_035298905.1 Nostocaceae cyanobacterium
ATCTCCCCATCTCCCCATCTCCCCATCTCCCCATCTCCCCATCTCCCCATCTTCCTCATGTTCTACCAGCCAAGTTAGCCACCACTACTGCTAACTCTATGGGACTGACGGGTTTAGGGATATGTAATTGATACCCAGCCAAGAGTGCTTGAGTCCGGTCTTCAGACCTAGCATAAGCTGTTAAGGCTACAGCAGGGATTTTTCCTCCGGCTTCTGGTGCAAGTGACCTGACTTTGCGAATTAAAGCATAACCGTCTTCCTCTGGCATACCAATATCACTGACAATAACATTGGGGTGAAATTCGGCTAATGCTGTCATGGCTTCGGCTACTGATGCGACTGCCAGCACTTGAGCGCCATACTGCTCTAAAATTGTACTGACTAAGTATCTAGCATCGACTTCATCATCTACTACCAACACTCGCAGTTCTGCCAGCATTTGTAATTGACTTCCGTACACCTCTCCATACACGGAAGGTCGTTTTAAAGTTATAGATTCTACTGCTACTGCTTTCATGGGCAAATTAACAGTAAATGTCGCACCTTGACCAATACCTGCACTTTCAGCCTCTACTGTTCCTCCGTGTAATTCTACTAAGTGGCGAACGATCGCTAATCCTAATCCTAACCCACCGTGCGATCGAGTGGTAGAACTATCTGCTTGACGGAATCTTTCAAAAACATGGGGCAGAAATTCCGGTGCTATTCCTCCTCCATTATCGCTGACGCGAATTTGCACACGGGAATTGATGCGCTCTAGTTCTATTTCTACTTTGCCTCCTTTAGTAGTAAATTTGACAGCATTAGAAAGTAAATTCCAAAATATTTGCTGTAGGCGGCTGGCATCTCCCACTACTAAACCAATGGAGGGGTCTAATTTAGCCACAATCTCAATTTCTTTAGCGTCTGCGGCGGGACAAACTGTATTAATAGCTGCTTGGATTATGGCATGTAAATCTACTGGCTGGGTATTGAGTCCAAGTTTACCACGAATAATGCGGGAGACATCCAGTACATCTTCTATTAATTGTGCCAAGGTGTGACTGTTGCGATCGATTGTCTCCATCGCCATCTTAGTAGTAGCTTCGTTAAATTTGCGGTTTTTGAGCAGTTGTGTCCAACCTAAAATGGCATTGAGTGGTGTCCGCAGTTCATGGGAGAGGGTAGCTAAAAATTCATCTTTAATGCGGTTCAGGGACTCTGCTTCTGTTCTGGCTGCTTTTTCTCTTTCTAGCAGTTGTTCGCGTTCTTGTTCTGCTTGTTTGCGATCGCTAATATCGATCATAAACCCATGCAGTAATTTTGGTTCTTGTTCTCCCCGCACAACATTGACAATTTCATACAGCCATACAATTCTCCCATCTGCGGCTATCATCCGATATTCAAATTCAAAGTTATCCAAAACTTGAGCAGATTCTTGGCTCAATTTTAGTGTCTTTTCTCTATCTTCTGGGTGGATATGTTCAACCCAAAAATTACTCTGATACCATTCATTGACAGGATAACCAAGAATCTCTTCGCTTTGCGGACCTACGTATGTAAATGTGTGAGTGATTTTATCCAATTGCCAAGGAATCACTCTTACTTTTTCTGTTAATTGTCGGAATCGCTCTTCACTAGCTTGTAAATTTACTGCTGATTGTTTTTGCTCAGTTATATCTTGAATTAAACTCACAAATCCTTCTACTTCTTGCTGTTGATTAAATTGTGGGACATAGGAAATCTTCACATCACGAATTGTCCCATCTTGATGAGGTAATTTAGATTCAAATTGTACTTGTTCTCCTGATAAAACAGTTTCCACATAAGGTAGAATTGACTGATAGTTTGATTCATCTAAAAGCTCTTGAAGATGCTTACCGTAGATTTCCGCAATAGGAACACCAAACCATTCTGCATATCTTTGATTATTAAACCGATATCGTTGTTGAGTATCGACATAGGAAATTAACACGGGTACGGCATTAGTAATTAGCCTGAGTTCTTCTTCCCGTTGACGCAAAGCTGTTGCTGCTAATTGGCGATCGCGTAATGCAGCTTTCTGCTTACTTAAATCCAAACAAAACGCAATCATTTCTTGCTGATTATCATCTGTTTCTTGCAATAAAGCTACGCCCATTAAAACAGGAATGAGACTGCCATTTTTATGGATATATTCTTTTTCATAAGGATTAACTACACCATTTTTTAAAACATCTTGCACCACTTGATGATCTAATTCTTTATATTCTGGTGGTGTCATTAAATCCCAGCGCATTACACCAGATAACATTTCTTCTCGGCTATAACCAACCATATTCAGAAAATAATCATTGGCGTAGTGAATACCACCATCAAAACCACCAAAAGCTACACCTAAAATATTTGATTCTACTAACCGACGAAAACGCCTTTCACTATATTTAAGTGCTTGTTCTGCCTGTTTACGTCTAGTAATATTTCTGACAGCTAAAACTCTGGCATTTTTTCCTTGATAAAGGCAATTCTTTTCTATAACTTCTAAATAAATACAGGTGTGATCTTTTCGCAGTCCACTAACTTCATAAGGCTGTTCGTCATCTAAGCTGAAATTTGCTTGTAATATTTCTTGGGATTCCAGATTAAAAAAATCTAATAATGATCTGCCAATTATTTCCGACAATTCGTAGCCAGAAATTTTAGCAAAAGCAGGATTAGCATCTAAAACCCAATAATTCTCATGAATAATCACCCCTTCTACAGTGGCATTAGCTAAAGCAAAAAATCTACTTTGGCTTTCCTGCAAAGCTATTTCTGCTTGTTTACGTTCAGTTAAATCTAAAACAAAACCAATCACTTGTTCTTGATTATTTTCTAATAAGGCAAAACCTAACAAAATATTGATATAAGAGCCATCTTTACAAATACATTCCTTTTCAAATGGCTGACATACTCCCTGGGTTTGCACTTGCCTCATGGTTTGGTGGTAGATTTCTTGATATTCTGGAGTTGTAATATCTTGCCAAGTTACTCTTCCTGTTAGCAAATCTTCTCGCGTATAACCCACCATTTCTAAAAAGGCATCATTAGCTTCAATAATTGTCCCTTGGATATCTGCTATGATTACACCAATTATATTGGCATCTGTTAAGCGTCTAAACTTAGCTTCACTGGCTGCTAACTGTTGTACAATTTTTTCTAAGCGTTCTTTTGACCTTTGTAGTTCTAAATTGAGCAAACTAATAATTGTAGTTATGAGCAGAAATATACCTAAGCGGATCAAGCCATCAGTTTGTTTAACTTGTAGTGAAAAAGTAGGCTCGATAAAAAAGTAGCTAACTACTACAGTAGATAAAACAGCAGCCAATAAACCAGATTTAACACCACCATACCAAATACTCACCACTACAGCAGCAAAAAACAATAGAAAAATAGTTGGTGCTAGTAATGGTTGTAACAATAGCGTTAGTAGCAATGCGATAGCGACAGCTAAAAATGCCACAAAATAGGGTGCAACAAGGGAATGTATAGCTTTCAATGTAGCCTCTTCTTTAGTGCTGTTAGCTGCTTCACTAATAACAATAGCTCATAACTATTATCCATGAGAGAAATAAATAGTTAAAACTCTCCGATCAATAAAGGTCAGATTAGCTAATACCTGTCAAAATGATACTAATGAATTAACACGTATCTTTCTTAATTATTACCATTTTACAAACATTATTAATCTTTAACTTTATTTACCATGATTGCCTAGTTTGCCAACATGTCAACTTTTTCTTTCCGAAAAGTCAAAATAGAATCATTGAAACCGGAAGCTTATTATAAGTTGTTATCTCAACAACATCTTCTACCTATTGCTAGATATGTACTGAATAATTAGGTAGATATTTCAAAATACATCTCTACTGTATGCGTTATGTTAAATTATAACTTTTTTAAGCAAAAATATATTTAGATATGAGAAATTACATTTGCTATCTTTGTCTCACCAGGAAGAGAAGAATTTTGTCCCAGAAACGTTAATTAATTCGTATAAAACTTTACAGTAAGAAATAAACTCCTCTAGAATTCAGGAGTCAGGAGTCAGGAGCGGAGCCTCCAGACGCTCCGCCTCCGGTCAGAAGCGAAAGCTGCTTGGTGGAGAGAGTTTCGATTTTCAATTTGTACCTCATATACTTGAAATCTGCTGTATTTACTTTAATCTTGCACTTTCTCATTCTTTTTTACTACTTCATATTACATCAGGCTTATATAACATTTTTACATAGCAATTAGCAAGTAAGCCCCAGGTTCGATACTTGACAAAATGGGCGGCTTGCTTATAGAGTATGATTGCATCTCAGGTTACTTTACAATACAAAAATGTTTTTGTATCAAACACTCCAAGAATCTTGTGAATCACAGTTTTTCCTGATGAGGGGAAGAATTTACACTACACTGCGGTTATTTGGAGGCTATGAAAGCACTTTTCATCATACCTGTGGTCTATTCAGTTCTCAGAAGGGAGTAGAATAATGAGAGCGTTTCTCTTCGTCACTGATTTAGATTACACGCTAGTGGGTGACAAAGAATCTTTAGAACATTTAAAGCAAAAATTAGTACATCACCGAGAAGAATACGGAACTAAGATTGTGTATGCAACCGGGCGATCGCTAACTTTGTTCAAGCAGTTACAACAGGAAGAAAATCTTTTAGAACCTGATGCTTTAATTACTTCTGTAGGAACTGAAATATACATTAACTCTAATTACAAAACTCCTGACCTAGAATGGTCTGAGAAGTTATCGGTTGGTTGGAATCGAGAGTTGGTAAAAGAAATAGCTAGTAAGTTTAAAGAATTAAAGCCGCAGCGAGAATCTGAACAGCGTCCTTTTAAAGTGAGTTATTTGATTAAAGAAGAATTCGCACAAAAGATTATACCCCAACTTAATAATTTGCTCAAGAACGAAAATATTAAATTTAATTTAATCTACAGTGGCAGCGAAGACCTAGACATTTTACCTCTTCATGCTGACAAGGGTCTAGCCGTGAAGTTTTTACAGAACAAATGGGGATATGATGCTCATAAAACAGTCGTGTGTGGTGATTCTGGTAATGATATCGCTATGTTTAGCTTAGAAAAAGCTAGAGGTATTATTGTCGGGAATGCGCGTTCTGAATTACGGGAGTGGTATGAAGCTAACAAAACTGAATACCACTATTTTGCATCATCATCATATTCTAAAGGGATTTTAGAAGGTCTACAGTATTTTGAATTTATTAAATAAAAGATACAAATCTTCTCCTCTTCTTTTCCTTCTCCCCTCTCCCCTCTCCCCTCTGCCTACTTGTATCAACTTTAAAGTGAAACGGTCTTACCACACCTAGAGGCAGAGTTACAGAAATTTAAAGTAAATATAAAATTAATTTATAACAGTGGTATTGACCTTGACATTATGCCCCGAAGCAGCGATAAAGGTCAGGCAATGCAGTATCTTATGTCAAAGGTAGAAATTTGCAGTAGAACAAACAATAGCTTGTGGTGATTCAGGCAATGATATTGCTTTATTCGCCGTAAGTGACAAACGGGGAATGATTGTTGGGAACGCTTGCCAAGAGTTACTTCAAAGGCATCCAAATAACCCAGCAAATAACTGTTATCCAGCACAAAACTTTTGTGCAGGTGGAATTATCGAGGGACTCAATCATTTTGGTTTTCTAGTATGATTAGCTATTTAAAAGGCATTGTTGCTGGTGTGCAAACATTACAAAACCGTAGTATCTTGACTCTAGAAGTAAATGGCATGGGGTATGATTTACAAATTCCCCAGAGACTAGCCAAACAATTACCCACTACTGGAGAAGAGGTACAAATCTTTACCCATTACCAAGTGCGAGAAGAAATACCCCTGCTGTATGGCTTTTCTTCCCCATCGGAAAGGGATTTGTTCAGACATTTGCTGTCGGTGAGTGGGGTGGGTGCAGCATTAGCGATCGCCCTCCTCGATATTTTAGAATTACCAGAATTAGTACAGGCGATTATTTCCGCTAATACACAATTACTAATTCAAGCTCCCGGTGTGGGTAAGAAAACTGCTGAAAGAATTTGTTTAGAATTGAAAAGCAAACTGATTGAATGGCGTAAATCAGCCGGGTTCTTTGTGGCTACAGGTGGACCCGCACCGGGAATACTGGAAGAAGTGCAAATGACCCTATTTGCCTTGGGATATACTGCCCATGAAGTCAGCCACGCTTTACACGTAGTCAGCGAAGATATTGGTTTATCTAAAGATGCCTATGTGGAAGATTGGATCAAACAAGCGATCGCACATCTTAGCAGTAGCGAGGCAGAAGTTAATAAATTGTAATCTTACATCCTGAGTAATGAATAATCACCCCTATGCTTGGATAGAATCGTCCTTAAAAACTATACATCGGGCAGACTGGTATCGTTCCACACAAACTATTAGCAGTCCTCCCGGTGCAACAGTGCAGCTATCTGGGCAAGAGGTAATTAATTTTGCTAGTAATGACTATTTAGGATTAGCTGGGGACGATCGCTTACAGCAAGCAGCCATTACCGCCATTCAACAATTTGGTACTGGTAGCACAGGTTCTAGATTACTCAGTGGACATCGGCAAATACACAGGGAGTTAGAACAAACTTTAGCATCTACCAAACAAACAGCAGATGCTTTGGTATTTAGTTCTGGGTATTTAGCAAATATAGGTGCAATCACCGCAATAGTAGGAAAAAGAGATTTAATCTTATCAGACCAATATAATCATTCAAGTTTAAAAAATGGGGCTATTCTCAGTGGTGCAACCATCCTAGAATATCCCCATTGTGATATTGCAACTTTAAAAAATCAATTACAAGCAAATCGAAAAAAATATCGTCGTTGTTTGATCATTACTGATAGCGTTTTTAGCATGGATGGGGATTTATGCCCCTTACCAGAATTACTAGATATAGCTGAAGAATTTAGCTGTATGCTATTAGTAGATGAAGCCCATGCTACCGGAGTCTTAGGTAAAAATGGTGCAGGTTGTGTAGAATATTTTAATTGTACAGGTAGAGAATTAATTCAAATCGGCACATTAAGTAAAGCATTAGGAAGTTTAGGCGGATATATAGCCGGCAGTAATAATTTAATTGACTTTTTAAGAAATCGCGCCCCTAGTTGGATTTATACCACAGCCCTCACCCCAGCCGACACAGCCGCAGCATTAGCAGCATTAAAAATAGTCCAACAAGAACCAGAAAGACGAGAGAAATTATGGCAGAACGTCAATTATTTAAAACAATTAATTAAAGAGAAATTACCCTTTTTAAAAATATTGCCTTCTGAATCTCCTATAATTTGTTTTCAATTATCAAATCCCACAGCAGCATTAACAGCCGGCAAACAATTAAAAGCCGCCGGAATTTTTGCCCCTGCTATTCGTCCTCCCACCGTCCCCACCAGCCGTATTAGAATAACTTTAATGGCTACTCATGAGAAAGTGCATATTGATAAATTGGTAGATGTATTACAATATATGCAAGTTTAGCAAATATAAAAATATATCGACAAAGGAAGCATCTAGATTATGCAGAAAGCCGTGAAATAAATTTCCGGCTAAAAGCTAAAACTCGTTAAAACGAGTTCAGCAATGGATTTTAGTTAGCTTCAGCTAACTTTCGCTTTTAGCGCGTTAGCGTAGCTTTGCCACAGGCTAATTGATTTCAGCGCTCATACTTTCAAAAGAATGCAACCATAGTATGGACATCAAAGAATTTTACAAGAACTTTCCCTACTCAGAAGATATCCCACCAGCATTAATTAAATTATTTGAATATGCAAATCAAGTAGAAACATATTTTAGTGGCTATTTTGAAATCGTCACAAATGGTAAAGAAAGTGCTAAATGTTGGTTTAGCAAAGATGACGAAGCGGCCAACAAATTTATAGTTTTTGGTGAAAATACAGATAATTCCTTATATGGCTTTTGGTTATATGGTAACAGCAAAATTTCCGAAGCACCAATAGTGTTTTTAGGTTATGAAGGTACAGACAACTCAGTTTTAGCTAATAATATTGAAGAATTTTTAGCTTTATTAGGTATAGGTTATGAGGAATTAGGTTATGCTGATTATTGGCAAGAACCAGAAGAGGAAGCAACAGCAGAGTTACAAAATTTCCGCGCTTGGTTAAAACAAGAATTTGGCATCATTCCCCCTCCAACAGGTGAAGCTATTATCGAAAATGCAAAATCACAACATCCAGATTTAGATAACTGGATTAAACAATGGCAAGAGACACGTTTTGGTAAATAATTAAATTGGACACGGCATAAATTAATATTTCAGTTTTAAAAGAATATTTTTAACGCCGTGTCCCTACTTTATCCTCACTTGTCAAGTGCGATAACCTTGCTTTTTCTAAAATGTTTTAATTTCTTATACCTGATTTTACTAAGTATATGCTATACTGCTGTATGCTGTAACTATTTAGTCAGGGTAAGACTAGAACAATATGAACATAGCAATCATTCTAGCAGTTAGTGATTATCCTCAAAGTCCCTTACCTGGTTGCATTGCAGACGGTGAGTTAATGAACAGTTTACTAGAATTAACTGGTAAATATACGGAAATTTTATTTATAAACCAAAATACTAATAGTACCTTTGTCAAGGAAAAGCTATCAAAATTTATTGCAAATTATCAAAATCAGGCAATAGATGAATTTTTATTTTACTACACTGGACACGGAGACTTTAATAAAGGTGAGTTTTATTATATTCTTTCAGATTATAACCAAACAAAACACCGTCAAACGTCTTTAAGTAACTCGGAATTAGATAATTTTATCAGACAACTTAATCCTAAGTTAACCGTAAAAATTGTAGATGCTTGTCATGCTGGAGTTACATATATAAAAGATAACGAGGTTATACAAAAGCAATTGAATAATACTAAAGAAGGATTTAATAACTGTTATTTTCTATTTTCGTCATTGCTGGAACAAAGTTCCCATCAAGACAATTATATGAGTTTTTTTACTAAAAGCCTTTTTGATTCTATTTTACAATATGAAGGTGAAGATATAAGATACAAGGATATTATTGACTATATTTCCGATGACTTTGATAGAAACTCCCTTCAAACACCCTTTTTTGTTACACAAGCAAAATTTACAGAAATATTTGTATCTATTAGCCTAAATATCAAAAATTCCTTATCAAATCAAATGAATAAAATTCTAAATAGCGGCTCAATAAATAAAGATGAAAATCAACCTACATCAATAGTTGAATTAGTGAAAAAAGAAGCTGAATCATACTGTTCGCAAGAAGAGGTGATGGAAATACTCAATAATGTTAAGGATATAGTTAAGTCTCACGTTTATTCGTCCGATATACAAAGTCTTTATGAAATTAATAATATTTTTGGAGAAAATTACTATAATGAAAATACTTATGATTACAATTTTGGTGCCATTGGAAAGTGGTTAGCAGATTATGGCAACAGTTACTTTGCTACAGAATGCTCAACAAAAAATTATGGTGATCATATTTCAGAAGAAATTTATGGAATTAACTTAACTGTTGATACTCCATTTAAACTTATAGAAATAAATGCTATACCTCTATATCCCAATATAGATAAATACAGTTGTGCAATTACTTTTATTTTTTCACAAATAAATATAAGATTCTTCTATACTTACTCAGTTTTTAAATTGGAAACCTGGCAGAATTATACACATGAATTTAGTTTATCATGGTCAACGATAGAAATCGAAATGAAAAAATATGATAAATTAAAACATACTATATCCAGGTTTTTGAATGATTTTGAATTATTTATTATGGACTGTCTTAAATCTCAGTATAATTTGTCTGTAGATAGTAACGACAATAGTCTAGACAACTTTTAAGTGAGAGTTTGAAACCATAGGCTTTTCGTTATTTTCTTTTTTGATTGAAAAGTCCCCAAATAGCATTCTACAGTTAGTAGTGTAGTCTGTTTTGAAAACTGTTAATTTTTTGGACAGAAAGGATATAACAAATGAAACATACAAACTACAATAAAGATAATTGAGTTATTTAAGGTAAATTTAGGTAATGAGTCAAGCACAAACGCAATTACCGACAGATACATGGATTTATGCTTCTTGGGAAGAGTATGAAAAAATAATTGCTGAATTACTCGACAAGAAAGCAAAAAGTTACTATTATAAAGGTTACATGAGGCTGGAAATGTCACCAGTTAGTTTTGATCATGGTCAGGATCATATTGTCATTATTGCAGCAATAGTTTTATTTACAGCCTTAAAAGGGGTTCCCGCAAGAGGTTTAGATACAACTACTTTTAGAAAGACTGGTAAAAAAGACTGTCAACCAGATATCGCATATTATTTTGGGGAACGTGCAAATATTATTCCTAGTGGGACAGGAATAGTTGACTTAAATATTTATCCTGCACCTGATTTAGTGATTGAAATTGCTAAAAGTTCGCTGTTGGATGATTTGGGAACCAAGCGCAGTCTTTACGAAGATTTAAACGTGAGGGAATATTGGGTAGTGGATGTGCAAAATACCCAAATTATCGCTTATAGCATTGCTGATCAGGGTAGCAAACGTATTCAAGTATCGCAAGTATTACCAGGATTAGCAATTGCTACTTTAGAACAAGCTTTACAGCAAAGTCGAGAAGTTAATCAAGCTCAAGTTACTAAATGGTTATTGACTCAATTTCAGCAGTAATCATCTAGATTTTGATGATGGAAATTTTCTTTCTTGGGAAGAAAGCGATCGCTCATAGTAAACGCTAAAATCCTATATGTAGCAAATTCTCCCAGATTGCAAACATCAGCGATAAACACAGATCATGCTTTCTCAACAACCAACAGTCAACAATAGTTTAAACGAAAAAATTTTACCTGGTGGTAGTGACCCGGAATTTTTTGACTGGCAAGAAGCATGGTATCCGGTGCATTACTTAGAAGATTTGCATAAATCAAAACCTAATCCTTTTACATTATTAGGTCAAGATATTGTTATTTGGTGGGACAAACAAAGCCAGTCTTGGAAAGCTTTTATCGACCAATGTCCCCACCGTCTCGCACCCCTATCTGAAGGTAGAATTAATCCTGATGGACTGTTAGAATGTCCTTATCACGGTTGGGCTTTTTCCGGTGATGGAGCTTGTCAAATTATACCCCAACAAGTAGCAGGAGGTAAAGCAGAAACTTCTCAACGAGCTTGTGTATCTTCCTTACCTACAACTGAAAAACAGGGTTTATTATTTGTCTATGCCGGCAATCCAGACAATGCACTAAATACCAAAATCCCTGTGATTGAACCGATAGAAGAATCTCCAGAAGGCTGGGTAATTCTTAACACATTTCGAGATTTACCTTATGATGCCACCACACTTCTAGAAAACATCCTTGATCCTAGTCATGTCGCCTTTACCCATCATCTTACTGTAGGTAACAGAGCGAATGCCGCACCTCTAGAATTAGAAGTAGTTGAATCGGGAAAACAGGGATTTCAAGGAATTTGGAAACAAGGTTTAAAACAAGGACAAACAGGTAAATTATCAACAACTTTTGTCGCTCCTAGTTTAATGTGGCATGATATCAACGCTGATAAAGGCAGAGTTTTAACCGTTGTTTATGCCACACCCATCCGTAAAGGAGAATGTCGGTTAATCGCACGTTTTCCGTTTAAATTCGTCTCCAAAATTCCTAGTTTGTTCCTCAAATTAAGACCTCGTTGGTACTATCATTTAGGTCAAAATTGTGTTTTAGAAGATGACCAAATTTTTCTTCACTACCAAGAGCGTTACTTAGCATCTCAAGGAGGCAGTGCCAACTTTACTAAAGCCTTTTATATGCCTACAAAAGCCGATAGTTTTGTGTTTGAGTTTCGTCAATGGATTAATCAATATCACGCTGAACCATTTCCTAGAGAACCTTTACCACCATTATTGACCAGAGAACAACTATTAGAAAGAAATCACTCACATACAGAAAAATGTGCAAGTTGTCGAAATGCCTTGAGCAAAATTCAACAGTTTAAATTCTGGAGTGGAAGCATAGCAGTAATATCTTTAGCCAGCATACCACTGTTAGCTTTATTGTTTAATAATAAATCCGTTTTAGCAGCAGTAATAGAAACAATCATCCCTTTGATAATGTCTGCAACATGGTTAGGATTGAGTAAATTAGAAAAACAGTTTTATGAAGGAAGACTCATTCCACCCCGCAACCTACCAGAAAAAAGCTGAAATTTAACTCAATGTAGAAATTTATTATCACTTCCCTTTGATTAATCAGGGAAGTGTTTGTAATTAAGTCCCTACTTTGGAGTTAATCAGCAAATTCATCTAAATCGTCTGATTCTTCGTTTTCTTCTGCTTCCACAGATTCCATATCTTTGGTATCTACAGCATACTCTTTAGCTAAAATTGCTAACGAGAAGGGAAAAGGTAAAGAAACATCATCAGCAAAGTAAGGCCAGCGACTCCTCAAATAATGAATAAAGGAAGCTAATTTATCCTGTTCAATTCCTGGGTGATGAATAATAGCTATTTCCAAAGGCTTGGTGTTTCCTGCTTGCGCTTTACCATTATCTAGTCGTGATTGTTGCTGTTTTAATGTACCTTGTTCCGTGTTTAGTAGTTGTCTCATACTCAGATAAATTGCTCGTTTCTGATGTTCAAGAACTCCTTGCCAAAGGAATAAACCACTCCATCTACCACCAGGCTGAGTTTTAGCAATAGCAACAGGAACTTCTCCATCTTTAGCAACTCTTAACCGTACAACTAACAAGCGATTAATCTCTGATTCATTCAAAGGACGTTGGAGTGCATCAGGTAAATTATTAGTTGATAATTTGGATAATTCAGGGTTCTTCAGCCATGGTAAAATTCTCCGGGCATTTGTAGCTTCTGCCATGAATAATACACGGGGTTGTTTTTCTTCTGCTACAGGAGTATTCAAACAATCACGCAAACAATCAGACACAAATTTATTAATTAATTTCTGTTCTTGTTTGATATCTTGACTTTGTTCAACATCACTATTGCTATCAATTGTTTCTTCATCTGTATTAGCTTCCCATTTTTCAGCTAGTAAAAGTCCTAATAGTTGTGGATAAGAAACCCACTGCAATTGCTGCTGATTCTGACATAAAGAAGGTAAAGTTGCTTCTATCGTTCCAGATAAAGGGTTAACTCTGACCATCAAAACTACAGTAGAAGCTTTATTACTAGCGGTAGTTTTGCGAGTGCGACGGAAAACATAAAAACAAGTTAACCACAAATGAGGGTCAATGCCATCTTTTTCTAGACTAATTAAAGGTGCAGGTAAAACACCAAATTGTCGTAACAAATCTAATACCGCCCTTTGCACACGGTGTTCATCTTTCTTTGTCTGGATTGGGTTTATATGTTGATTAACATAACCAGCCTGCATAATCCCAATTCTTAATGCTAGTTTTGGATCAGATTCACGTGGCCAGAATTGTGATTTTGGTTTAATTTCCACTAATGCACCGCTTAATCCTTCTGGTTGAGGTAAAGATAATTTGATTTGTTCAATACGCTGTTCTATCAAGTATTTGCGTTTTTCTCGGAGGTTTTTCCCAGGAACATCAGGATTCTTTACATCTAGTCTTTGAGCCAGGTCGGAAATGTACTGAGTTTTGATACACAGAGAACCGTAAGGACTTTGATAAATTGTTGCTTGACCTTCTAATTGAGATGCAGTCCTATAGGTTTGGTTTTCTCCTGTTGAAGACATATCAAGTAATGCACAAATTTGTTGAATTAAAGCATCTCGACATGCTTCTGTTTCCCACAAAATCAAAATAGTGTGAGGAGAACTTTTAGGCTCTCTAAATGTAGTATTAGCTAGTAGTTGCGGTCGCAACATTGGTGTATCTAGCTGATTTGGGTCTTTCGGTTCTTTCTTCTTTTTACTTGATGTTTCTTGCAGTTCTTCATTAGCTGACTGATTCTCTTTTTTAGATGTCTTTTTAACTGGCCAAAAATCTAAGTTACCAGATATTTTAACTGCTTCACCTACACGGCGTAGTGGTAAATTGATTTGCTCAATTTGAGTTTGAATAGCCTCATCTAAGCTGGCTAAATCTCTTGGACTCACGCCAGGAAGACAGGGAGATTCACCAGTATGTCGAGAATCGTAAGCTATGGCTATTTGTATTCCTAATGGCCTATCTGACCAGTGATACATTGGTTGATTAGTTAAAGCAATGGTTTCTGGAAGTGGAGAATCATTTCTTGTTAATAATTCACTAATTGCTCTAGTCCATCTTGGCTCTTGTTGTCCTTGTATCCAATTCTTTTTGATGCTTAAAGCCATAAAGCAAAATGGTTGCCTCTGACCGTCTATCCAGCGTCGATGGTCGCCAACAAAAGCAGTAATTCCCCGATAAGGGATATTTTCTATGGGTTTACTAATCCAGCGACGAATTGATAGGTGATGATAAATCATTGGCTGTTCACGCCAAGGAACTGTTTGTAGTTTAAAATTGATCACAAAAGAAATATCTGCTGTACCAACTGATTCTTTATGCTCAATCAAAGTAACTGAAGAAGGAGGCCATGATATTAATTCTGCTCCTTGGTTTAATCTAACGACTCGGTAAAAAGTTAGTCGATACTGGTGGTCATTGCCAAAAGTAACTTGGGGATTTTTAAGAAATTCATTGGCTATTAAATCTGGAATAGCCTGAAAGCGAATATCTATTTGATGTTGATGTTCAGGTGGTTGGTGCAAAGGATAAATAATTGGTTTTTCTTCCCATTGCCAAAGTTGTTCGTCAAGTCGATCCAGAATAGATGTAATTTGCCTTTCACCTAAAATGCTAAATTCTTCAATTAACCAATCTTTGATGATGATAGGTAAATCAAATAATGCCATTTTTTCTGTTGCTAATACCCAAGGAAAACCAGGTTTTTGCCAACCGTGACGCTCTGTTTTAATAATTTTGGGAAAACTGGCAGATATAATTTTGTCAAGGGAGTAAACGGGAACAGAGGGATAACCTTTACCCAACAATTTTACCCGTTGCTGGGCTAAAGAGTTGGCGATTTGTTGCCATGGGGTGGGGACTGAAAGTTGAAAAACTGGATATTCTTGATTTTTGGTAAATTGCCAAGCACCCGGAAGAAGATGTTTAGAGGCCATGGTTCAATTGATGTTTAATTTGTGTGTATTTTGTAAGGCGTAGAAAAAAGCACCGTAGAGTGATGTGGCTAAGGTTGTTTGCCAAGGTTGTTGATGTTCATTTTCTATTGCTTGTTGGAGTTCTTTGATAATGGCAACTAAAAGTGAAGTGGCTTTGCTGTCGAGTGCATCTTCTACTGTTTTAGGTGCAAATTTGGCATCAAGAAAATGGACGATACAAGGTACACCACCCCGCACTAACCGCCCTATAATTTGCCAGATGCTAACTAATTGAGTCCAGCAAAGTACGGAACGTTCATCATCTGTCAGCTGTTTAAAGGACATGGCTCGACAGCTTAATTTGAGCATTTCGGCTACTGCATATTGATAAAATTCATTTTCGATGTTGGTCAAGGTGAGGGCATCACCCCGTGCTTGCATTGGTTGAAAGAGGCTAAAATCTGTGGATTTTTCTAATGCCCAATGATTAAGTTGCTGAACGGTGGTTTGCCAGTCGTCGGGAACTGGCATTGGTCGGCTTAAAAATACTGCTGCACCAAAAGCGGCGATTTTTTGCTCATTGAGGATATTGTGACCACGCTCTAGAGCCATGAGGGGAGCTGTGACAATTTTCGTACCCATTTGAGCAACATCTCGAATTTTACTCCGAGGAATACCATTCAAATGAACTGGAGCATTATCACGCCGCAAAGTGGCGATTTCGTCAATATTTTGAACATGGTAACGGTATTTGAGAATTGATTCTATCCATGCTGATTCTTCGTAGCTATTGGTAATAAGTAGTAAGCGTTGTCGATCGCCCCATCGTTGTGGATCTTGTTGTTCTAACTGTTCTAATCTCGCAAATAATTGATCCAAAAGGCTTTTCGCGTTTCCTGTGCGATCGCCTACGGCGGGCGTTCCGCCATCGCTAATCGCTCTGACCATTTCATCCGCAGCGATTTTCCTCTCTTCTGGTGGCAGTCCCGATAAAGCTATATATTTGCCGACGGAATTTTGTTGAGCGCTATAGACAAATTCACTATCACTAATACCTGCGTTACCTGCTTTATGATTATTACTGGCAGGTTCGAGTAGGATAGAAGGTCTGATCCGAATGTGATATGCAGGTGTACCCGGAGCATAGCTAGTACCAGAAATTAAGATGGTGTGGGGACCTTGTACATGATCTGCGGCAAATAGTTGGGGAAAATTAAGCAGTAAATAGCGACCAACGCCAACATAACGGAAAAACTCTAATTTACCTCCAAATTGACTTTGACGATCGCGTGTATATCGGAAACCTAAAATATTACCTACAGGTGCAGAAGGTATAATCGGCAAATAATCCAGGGGTGGACGATACACCAGATTGAGACTTGTATCGTGCAAATCTAAGACACGCGATCGCGTCAACTGATTGAAGTTATCAACTAAAAAGCCCAAGCGGTCATTGAGAACAGTCACCAAAATTGCTAAACGTAAATGCTGTGTAACTTGCTCAAACTGAGTTTTGTCAAGAGTCACTCCTAGAGAATCCAACCATGTCTGCAACCATTCCGCCACCTCAGTTAAGGCTCTAGCTTCGTTGTCTGTACTCAACAGCGTAAAAGCTAAATCTGCTAATTCTCCTGCCCTACGGCGGTTCAGAGGTGCTTGTAAAAAGCCTTCCAAACTTTGGAGAATCTGGCTACGACGTTGACGTTGCTCTTCTGGAGGTAAACCAGCTTCAATCCGTCTGATTCTTTCTTGGTGACGTGCAGCGCGACTACGCCGAGGGGTGGGAGATTGTTGTTCTGTTTCTGGTGTGGCTAAGATATCGCGGATAATGTGAGCAAATAGCGATCGTCCCGTAAAAGGTTGAGTTCCTAACCAGTCTACCAGTTTTGGCTGGCTGTGCAGTCTACCTAAAATCAAATCTGTAGCAATTTGTGCGTAGTCATTGGCTCTTTTCATCATTGCTAAAAATTCACCTGCCATACTGCGGCGATCGGAATTGTAAATCGCTGTAGCAAATTTCAGCCCTAACTTGTTTAATAGTGAATTTCCTGAAGCATCGACCAAAACTTCATCAGGAGCGCAAGACTCATCAATTTGCACTTGGACGCGATCGGCTTCATCCACAAACAGAAAATCACATTCCCGATAAACTGCTTCTGCAAAAGTCATCTTTTCTTGCCAAACTTGTCGCGGGACACGAGTATGAATAAAGCTGGCTGGAGTTAACACCCAAACTAAAGCTGTGGCCAAATCTTGTTCCAATTGATGACGGGGACACTTATAGTAAAAAGGGCAAGTATATTTGTTTTCATCTTCCTCTTGATCATCATCATCATCTTGATTTTCTTGCTCACGATTCACAGATTGTTTTTGGTAAAGAGCATGACAAGGTTCTTCCCCAAACTCCCATTTTTCCGGTGCTTGCACTAAAGCTAAGAGAGGACATACAGGACTAAACCAACGCCACGCCGGATGTTTTGCACCCTCTTCTATGTCTTCACCTTGGGTTAATAAAATTGGCTCAAAAACTTTTTGTAAATGTTGAGAAAAATTGCTACTTCCCAACCCAGGTGCAGCTAAAATTTCTAATTTATCTCGAAAATTAGAAGCAAGACGTACTGCCGTTACTACATCATTAACAATCAACGCACAACGATATCCCCGTTTAGCAAAGTGATAAATCAAAACCTCCAGCAAGGTGGATTTACCCACATTTAATAAACCCACAATATGAACAAGATGATTAATTTCTATTTCTCTATTTGGTAATAAAGCTTGAAAATCTTCTGTTGATGAATCGTATAATTTTAAAGCTATTCCTGCTAAACGTTGATAATAGTTTTCCGACTGATGACCAGCATTAGCTAGTTTATCATCCATTTCCTGAGCATCTTGCAACAAATTCTCCCAAGTCACACATCGAGGAGGATTTTCATTAGCACGTGTGCGCTGTAAAGACACTTGTGTAGAAGAAGCGAGATTAGCTATAACTTCAGGAATATAAATTGGTACTTCAACAGGTGTATTACCAGCTTGAGAAACTTTAGCATACCAATACCCTGGAGTCGCTAATTCAACTGCTTTTACCCTATGCGATGGAGTTCTTGATAGGGTTCGACGATATGAATCTAAGCGACGAGGGGAAATGGTACAAGGGATTAATTGCGGAACATCACTACTTTCATTTAATCTAAATATTCTCAGAGTTTCCGGTAAATTGACATACTCCTTTAAAGATAACTCCCACTGTCTACCTTTACGACGGAACAGATAAAAGCGAGCTACTTGCACTAAACGCCAATTTTCGTCACTTTCCAAGGCTGGAACAGGAAAACGATATCCTAACAGTAAAGCAGATACAGAAGTGGCCGGATCTTCTGGTGCAACCTGGTTTAGTAAAGTTAAGCCTAATTCTACCTCAGTCAACAATATAGTCAGACGTTTTTTTTCCTTCTCTCTCATCTTTGGTTCTACACCAGACAGATCCAAATATGTATTTAAGTCTGATGAGTCACGTAAAGCTTGACGTATTGATCTAGACCATTTAGAAATATTACGCATGATGATTTTTCTCCAAAATTGCTTGAGCTTGAGAGATAATTTCACTCATCCACCGCAAGCGTACCCCTCCCAAATCAGGCTCTAGTCTTTGACGTTCTACCTCGATTCGCAATACATCTTTTCGCTCATCAGGGAAAACTATAAATGTTTCTGTCGTATCCAAACGGTAATTGACTTTTTTCAAACGTTCCTCATTTAAACGTACCCAATCTTTGACATCAATCGCCCAGCGATTTCTTTTGCTAAATTCTACTAACAAGTCAAACTCATCAATTTCTGGCCACAGAGTGACACGCACCCCCATTTTAGTTAGTTTTTCTGCTAACTCAATTTCCCAAATACCTGGTAGCGTTCCATAGCGATATACCCCTGGAGTTACAACTTTCCAATCTTCTGCTTCCTCTTGAGAAATAGATATTTGGGGTGGTAGTTGGAGTTTAGCTGATAATCTTTCACAAAATGGACTGCGACAGTTGTAAGTTCCATCAGCACGACGACGCATTATATATTTGCAACGCGGACAGCAATAATAGACAGATTCACTAGCAAAATTAACCACATCTACATATATCTGTCGCAAAAAGTTATCTAGAGGTCTGAGTTGGGATGAAGAAATAAGACGACGATATTCTGAACGGGGAAGGACAGGACGCTCAATAATTAGCTTCCGAAAGGCACGATAAGTCTCGTCTAACTGATTTGCGCGGCAGTATTCTACAACATCTTGTAATACTTTCTCCTGTACTTGCATATCTACATCTGCACCTTCTACTTGCCAATGTGAAGTAAAATCAGATATTGTCCCATCCTCAATGAGAGTTACATCAGGAGACAGATATTCAATTTCTGCTGTGGGTTTCCATTCCGAGACAGGATTTTTTGCCCAAGCAAAGAACTCTGGTATTGTTACAGGTGTTTGTTCTTCACCAGTAAGCAAAGAAGTTAAATACATTCTGGACATTCCCATACGCATAGCTTGAGGAATATGTCCTCTTTCTACTCTATTTGTCGCTTTTCGCTCCTCCCACTCAGTCAAACCAGTTGCTAAATACCGCAAAGTTTCTTTCACAGGTATCTCTAATTCTGGTGCAACCTCTATATCTTTAGAAATTAAGCGCAAACTACGAGCAACATTATCATCCCATTCCACATCAATGCCTCTCATTGTCTGTAACCAACGTTGAACTGTTGCTTTCTGACGCGGCTGCATTCCTAATTCTTTACACAACTCTTCTAAAGTCGGGGCTTCTTTTTTTCTATCTATAAATTCCCCCAGAGCTTTTAAGATTCTGTTTCTATGTCTAGTTACTTTCATCTGCACCCTATTGGTTTGCGCGGTTTAATTCATTCTGTTCTTACCAACAAAATACGTCAAGCCGATTTGGCAATATTTCTACAATGTTTCCATAATGTTTCCGATGTTTCCTTTTTTTTGATAATTGACAAGTTAGTTGCAATTGCCTGAAAGTAATATGAGAACGGCAATCTGCACACTAAGCTCCAAATATGTCAGAGTAAACAATTTTTAACTTTTTTGATAAAGTCAGCCTTAGTCGCTATAATTACGAAAACATGCAGTGGGGGTGCAACTATGAAAATTATTCATGGCACTTGGATACCAAATGGGGAAGCTGACTTTATTCAGTCGGGTTCATTTTTCCTGTGGGTAGAAACTTCAGTTTTGAAAAAAAGTCGGAGTAATAAACAACAGGTACATCCCCGGCATTTGAGAAAGGATGAATTAGTCAAGTTTTTAGTTGAAGAGGTAGGTATTAAAGATTCAGCACATTTATTAGAGCAACGTATATCTCCTAAATACTTTGCCTTACCAACTGCCGATCATCAACCCCTACCTTCTCCAGAATTAATTAAGTATCTGGAAATAGAAACTCCTGAAGATTACTCGGAGTTTCAATATTGGCAGGTTGATTGTTATGCAACCATTACATCTACTAAAAGTAATAATTTCTCTACTCCAGCAATTAATATTATCAAACTCCTCAGCGATATTCATTTTTTAGCAATTTATAACTCTAACGAAATTCAACTAGGTTCTGATTTATTATTTTGGTGTCACTACACTCAAGCTTTTAAAGAAGTAATTCTCAAAGACCAATATATCCCTGCTTTGAAATATCGTCAGTTGGCAGAGACAAAACCTAATAAGAAAAGTAAGCAATCGGCCTCCCCAACATTTGAGATTTACGGAACTTGGGAAATTATTTCTGAGCAATATGAAGCTAATATTCACAAATATACTGAATATATGCCATTGATTTGTGTAGCGGGTGCTGACAAACTCTATGAGCAAGTTGAATTTTTTGATCAAGAAACTCTATTAAGACACTTTTCTGAATCTATCCTCAACAATTTAGTCACTCATACTCCTTCGACTGCTGCTTTTGATAAACAAATTTCTACTTCCCTTATTGACTATTGCTTCAATCCTAAAAATAACCCACTCACCAACCCAACTGCTTTAGAAATATACAAACGCTGGCAAACATGGAAAAGTAGAATTACTCGTACTCACACAGACGGGCTTTTTCATCTCTGTTTTCAATTATCTTCCCCTCCATCTGAAGGAATAGATAATTGGCAAATACAATTTTTAGTAGCTAGTAAACAAGACCCTTCTCTAAAATTAGCTTTAGCTGATTATTGGAGAACGAGCCAAAAAACTAAAGCTGGTGTACATAAACAATTTGGTCAGGATTTTGAAACTAATTTGCTGTTAAGTTTGGGTTATGCTGCGCGGATGTATCCTAAATTATGGCAAGGTTTAGAAACTGAAACTCCGACAGAATTGAGATTAAATTTAGAAGAAGCTTTTGACTTTTTAAAAGAAAGTGCTTGGATTTTAGAAGATGCAGGATTTAAAGTGATTGTTCCTGCTTGGTATACTCCGGCTGGTCGCAGACGTGCTAAAATTCGTCTCAAGGCATCTGGTAAAAAATTAGCCGCGACAAAAGGGAAAACAAAAAGTTATTTTGGTTTCGACTCTCTGGTACAATATGAATATGAATTAGCTATAGGCGATGAGGTCGTTAGTCCGCGAGAATGGGAACAGTTGATTAATGCTAAAGCTCCCTTGGTACGTTTTCGTGGTCAGTGGATGGAGTTAGACCGAGATAAAATGCAGCAGTTGTTGGAATTTTGGGAATCTCACGGTGAGGAAAAACCGGAGATGTCGCTGCTGGAATTTATGCAACGTCAGGCTGAAGTTGGTGAAGAATGGGAAATTGAATATGATGAGATTTTGTCAGAAATGATGGCAAAATTAGAAGATAAAAGTAGATTAGAACCAATTTCTGAACAACTAAATCTGCAAGGTAATTTAAGAGAATATCAAAAACGTGGTGTTGCTTGGTTGGAATATTTGGAACGTTTGGGTTTAAATGGTTGTTTAGCTGATGATATGGGTTTGGGTAAGTCAGTACAGGTAATTGCTAGATTGGTACAGGAGAAGGAGTCTACAGAATCTGCATTACCGACGTTGTTAATAGCACCTACTTCAGTGGTTGGTAACTGGCAAAGAGAGATTATCAAGTTTGCTCCCCATTTAAAAGCGATCGTACATCATGGGAGCGATCGCCAACAAGATGCTGCTGAGTTCAAAACCATTTGTCAACAGCAAGATGTAGTTATTACATCCTATACTTTAGCTCGCAAAGATGAAAAACTTTTGAGTAGTGTACAATGGCAGCGTATAGTGATAGATGAAGCGCAAAATATTAAAAATCCCAAAGCTGCACAAACTAAAGCCATTCTCAAACTTTCTGCTAAACACAGATTAGCTTTAACCGGAACACCTGTAGAAAACCGTTTACTCGATTTGTGGTCAATTTTTAATTTTCTCAATCCTGGTTATTTGGGTAAAGAAGCACAATTTCGCAAATCTTTTGAGATTCCTATTCAAAAAGATAATGACAAAGTTAAATCTGTGACATTAAAGAGATTAGTTGAACCTTTGATTTTACGAAGGGTGAAAACAGATAAGTCGATTATTAATGATTTACCTGATAAATTAGAGCAAAAAGTTTACACTAATTTAACTAAAGAACAAGCTTCGCTGTATGAAGTAGTAGTGAGAGAAGTTGAGGGAAAACTACCAACAATTGAAGGAATAGAACGTAAAGGTTTAATTCTTTCTACTTTACTGAAATTAAAGCAGATATGTAACCATCCGTCTCAGTTCTTACAAGATGGAAGCGAATTTTCTTCAGAGCGATCGCACAAATTCAGCCGTTTGTTAGAAATGGTAGAAGAAGCAATGTTAGAAGGGGAAAGTATCTTAATTTTTAGCCAATTTACTGAAGCTTGCGAAAAAATCGAAAAACATATCAAACAACATTTGCATTACAATACTTACTATCTGCATGGTGGCACAAGTCGCAACCGTCGAGAACAGATGATTACTGAATTTCAAGACCCAGATACAGAACCATCTGTGTTTATTCTATCACTAAAAGCAGGTGGTGTGGGTATTACTTTAACCAAAGCAAATCACGTTTTTCACTTTGATAGATGGTGGAATCCCGCAGTAGAAAACCAAGCCACAGATAGAGCTTTTCGCATTGGTCAAAGCAAGAATGTATTTGTACATAAATTTGTGTCTATAGGCACTTTAGAAGAGAGAATTGACCAAATGATTGAAGATAAGAAAAAACTCTCTGCTGCTGTTGTTGGCAGTGATGAATCTTGGTTAACAGAATTAGATAATGAAGCATTTAAAAAATTAATTGCTTTAAATAAAAGTGCAATTTTAGAGTAATAAGGAGTTAGTAATTATGCCTAAATTCACTCGGACATGGTGGGGAGAACGTTTTATTAACGCACTAGAAGAATTTACTGATTCAGGTCGCTTGCAAAGAGGACGCTCTTACGCTAACAATGGTAAAATTATACACTTTGAAATGGAAGAAAATCATATCTCTGCTATGGTGAGAGGTTCAGTTAACCCCTACTTTGGAGTTTATAAAGAGCCAACTTATAATGTTTATATAGAAATCACACCCATTGCTAAGAAAAATTGGGACAAAGTTCTGCAAAAGTTATCTGTTAAAGCCAGTGTTGTTTCACGATTATTACTAAATGAAGTACCAGAAAATATCGAATATTCTTTTGCGGAATTAGATTTACACTTATTACCTCATAGCCGGAAAGATTTTAAAACTGAATGTTCCTGTCCAGATTACGCTAACCCTTGTAAACATATTGCTGGAGTTTATTATTTAGTTGCTTCCCAGTTAGATCATAATCCTTTTCTCTTATTTGAACTCCGGGGATTAACTAAAGCGGAACTACAAGCAAAACTCGCAGAATCAAACTTAGGTAAAGCACTTTCTCCAGAACTAGATGCACAAGAAAATTATTTAGAAAATTCCACCTCATTTTATACACCATTAGTCAAACAAAATCTTGACCAAAAACCCACTATTAGAGAATTTTGGTTAGGGAAAAAGCGACTTCCTCAAAATATTGAAACTCCTACAGCCAGCGCAGTACCAGCAATTTTGATTAAAAAGCAAGGAGATTTTCCCGCTTTTTGGAATAAAGATAATTCTTTTATTGAAACAATGGAAGAATTTTATCAGCGAGTGAAAACCAAAAATCAAAATTTGATGTAATATGAGGACTGTTAAATTAGATCGCTGTCCTAATTTACTACTAAATTATAACAGCGATCGCCTCTCCTCCGTAACAGTATAATCTAACTCACCGTAATTACTACACCCTCACTCTCATTCCCCAACCTATCGACTGCACACACCGCATAAGTTCCCGGTTGAACAGTAGCAAAAGTAGTATCGGCTGACAAAATACGCTGAATAGTCCAACTTTCCTCACCTTTCCGGTAAAGTGTCCAAGACCTAACAGGGTTATTATCTCCTGGTTGCCAATTTAATTTCCCATTTTGAAATTTTAAATCCTTCGGTGGGGGTGGGGGTGTTTGAGGTAGCCATGCTAAAGTCGGAACTAGGACAGGTTGCTGATAAAATGACGATTTAAAATCATCAGCAATACCTTGAGTATTCTCTTGAAGAAATTTCATACTAAAAAAGATATTCCCCAAAGAATCTTTGCCCGATAAATTACGAGAGATTTTAATTTGTTTGTCAATTTCAGTATTTTTCCAGTCTTTTCCATCCAGTTTACTAATATTATTCCCTACATAAATATGACGTTTTTTGATATTAACTTCTGTCCACCATTTTAGTAATGTCTCATAACTCTGTTTGGGCTGGTCTGTACGCCAATAAAGTTGCGGTGCAATATAATCTATCCAACCTTCTGCTAACCATTTTTTCGAGTCAGCATACAACACATTATAAGCATCTAAACCAACAATTCCTTCTGGTTGTCCAGGGCGATAAATACCAAAAGGACTAATTCCAAATTTAACGTAAGGTTTAATTTTTTTAATTCCTTGAGAAAGGCGTAAAACCATTTGGTTAACGTTATCTCTGCGCCAATCTTCTAAACTGAGTTTACCCCCATTAGCTTTATAATTAGCGTAGGTTTTTTCATCAGGAAAAGACTGGCCACTTATAGGATAGGGATAAAAGTAATCGTCTAAATGAATGCCGTCAATATCGTAGCGAGTGACAACATCCATAATGACATTATAAGCTCTATCTTGTACTATTTTCGCTCCTGGTTCCATCCATAATTGATTACCCCATTGATAAACTACTTCTGGGTTAGTAATTGCAATATGAGGAGAGACATTTACACCACTTTTAGTAGTAGTTTTAGCGCGATAGGGGTTGAACCAAGCATGAACTTCAATATTGCGTTTGTGACATTCAGCGATCGCCACCTCCAAAGGATCATAAAATGGATCTGGTGCTTTACCTTGAGTTCCCGTTAACCAAGCACTCCAAGGTTCTAACTGAGAAGAGTAGAGTGCATCACCTTCCGGTCGCACCTGCAAAATTAAAGCATTAAAATTAAGAGCCTGTAATTGTTTGATAATTTCGATTAATTCTGTTTTTTGCTGTTCTGGCGTTAGTCCTGGTTTAGATGGCCAGTCACCATTCCACACCGACGCAACCCAAGCACCACGAAACTCTCGTTGATGATTAACTTTAACAGTTTTTGGGGTTGTTGTATCAGGAGGAGGAATAACCAGATAATTAGAGGTAATTTTTTCTGCTTTTCCCAAATACACTAAAGCCTGATAAACTATGACTGCTACATCTGCGCGAGTGGCCGCGATTTTGGGGTTAAGTAACTTTATATTAGGATAACTAGCTACCCAACCAAGACGAGTGGCGATCGCCACTTGATTTGTAGCATAATTAGGAATATTAACCGCATCTTGGTATATCTGCGGTAGTTGCTTGAGTAAGTCAGGTGCTACTCGCAAAGCTACTTCCAAACCATTGACTAAAGCCACCAAAACATCAGCCCTAGCAATTTTCTCAGCAGGACGAAAACGTTTATCCGGATAGCCAACAATAAACCCTGTTTCATAAGCTTGTTTAATCGCGTTTTTAGCCCAGTAATTTTCTGCAACATCTACAAAAGACGTATATTTCCGTTTTACGGTAGGGCTAAAAATAGCGGAAATCATAGCGGCGAACTCAGCACGAGTTACAGAATTATCCGGGCGGAAAGTCCCATCAGGATAACCCTTCAAAGCGCGAAGTTGCACCAACCCTTCAATAAATGGACGCGCCCAATGATTCTGGATATCAGGAAAGCCTGTCAAAATAGATACCATTTTATTTGCAGCAAACTGTGATTTTTTGATCCTCTAGTATTACCTTCTATGACCTTATACCAAATATTATATAAAGTTGCTATCTTTTCCCCACAGACTAGAAACCTGGGGCTACCAAAACAAAGTCTGCGTAGGTAAACTAATTAACTGCATTTTTATGTATAAATATGTATTAGCATTCTATGGAGAGTAAAAACTAAAGCTCAATTGGGTATAGCTGAAACTAAAGTGACACACTTACCTGTAATGTCAATTCAATAGCTGTAACTGTGGTTGGTATAGAAACTGTGCTTCTTGTAAATTCTGTAAAACACATCTGTGAGTTAATTAACCGAGGGGCAAAACCCTCTGTACATTATTTAACCAAAAATTTTTGTAAATTAAATTACAATTTAATTATAGATAAGTTTGTTTAATTGTACTGACTGGTCATATCCATATAGCCAAATGAGACGTAACTGTACTAGAAATTTTAGCGATTCATAGAGAGATATTGTAAAAGCTGAAAGACTTACATAGAAGGAATTTCAGCACTTTTTAGATTTTATTGAAATAAGTATGTAGTAGCTTAAATTAGCCACTGAAGAATAAATTCTCCAAAAAATTAATTAACTTCTGTTACAACTTGCGTAATTGAAATCTTTACCACTGAAAAATTAAACAATACTAGTTGCGGCTAGTCCATCCTACTACTGAGTCATAAAAAGCATACAAGTATGGTAAGTAAAAAATTAGACAAGGTTGACAAGGGTAACGAAAACTTACAAGAGTACAGAGAACAGGTAAGACAAGCAACTCTGGAAATCCTGACTCAATCTAGTTACAAAGAGATTCTTGCTAAATACGGTATAGACCCAGGAAGTTTTATAGTTAGGAGTTCAACTATCACTTCACCCGAAGTTAAAAGCGATGTAGTTGCTAAAATTAATCAAGTTAAACTGTCAGCAACTGAAGAGCAAGGGTTTTCTGCAACAGAAAATGTTGCAAAAGCAATTCAGGAGATTCTCAATCAGTCTAACTACAGTAAAATTCTTAAAAAGCATGGTATTGCTGAGGAAAACTATATCATCAGGAGCTTGGTAGTTACTTCACCAGAAGTAAAAACCAGTCTAGTTAATAAGACATTACCAACTCCAAGTTTTATAGCATCAGCAGAGACAGACAGTAGTAGTTTTGCTGGCTGTACTTTCTGCTATGTTGACGATTTCGGTAATACAATTTGTGTCCCTTGCCCTTGTCCTTGTTGATTTAGTTAAAGTCCAAAAATGTGACTTCACAACATTGTCAAACAAGGAACAGCATAAAAAGTAAAAAACAATCCACACAATCGATATTCTAAGATGGGTAAATCATTTTTTACCCGTCCTTTTCTTAGTGAATCTCACTATTTTTTAAATAAAGTAGTGAGATAAACTCTAACTAAGACTTGCTACAATTCTCAAAATTGATAGCAGAAGTTCTCTGGAAAGTTACTAAAGTTTGAAGTAAGTTAATGAGAATGCTGTATTCTTGCCAATATGATCTTTTCTAGGAAAAGTAAAAATGTGTGGTTTTGGTAAGATAAAGTGATGTACAAATAACTGTGTTGACTGTAAGATATCAGGTAGTAGAATTTCTGAGCAACGAGTATTATTTACTTGAGGAGCAATACTGTTTATGAAAAATATTCTGTCTTCCGGTTTAGGACTGACAGTAGGTGGGATGGTAGCTCTGTCCGTTCAATCTGCTGATGCACAAACTATATGTACCCAGCAGACAGAGACAGGGAATAATCAACAGGTAGAAATAGCCGAGACAAACAATCCGAACTCCCAAGAATACAGAGATAACGTCACACAAGCGACTTGGGAAATTCTCAATCAATCTAATTACAAAGAAATTCTGGCTAAATATGGCATAGCTGAAAAAGATTTCATAGTCAGAAGTTCAACTTTTGTTACTACAGCAGAAGTTAAAGCCAATTTAACTACTAAAAATAGAGAACCTCGATCATTGACAAATATAGAAACAACTACCAAGGAAGGTTTTACGGAAAATGAAAAAGTCCAACAGGCAACTCTAGAAATTTTGAGCCAATCTGACTACAGTGAGATACTCAAAAAGTACGGCATAGCAGAAGAAGAATTTGTAATCAAGAGTTTTTTGGTGACTTCACCAGAAGTAAAAGCTAATTTGATTGCTAAAAACATCCAAGCTCCAGATTTTATAGTACCATCAGCAGTCACAGACAATAATAGCAACTTTGCTGGTTGTGTTTGTTGCTACTTTAACGAGTTTGGTGATGTGGTTTGCGTGTCTTGTCCTTGCCCTTGTTGATTTTATGTTAAATTTTAGGAATTTACTTCACAGCATTGTGAAACCAAGAATGACATAAAAAGTCAACAGGACTTTATTTAACAGGGCTATTTCATTCTCATTCAAGCCGCCTCAGACTAAACTCTGAGGTGCATAGAAAAACTCGGCTCAAGCCGACTATTAATGATGAATTTAGTCCGTTTTAACGCACTTGAGCTACTAGCCCAAAATTGATTTTAGGGCGATGCATCTCCAGAATGAAATAGCCCTGCTTTATTTAATAGATATTTTAAGATGGGTAACTTATTTTTTACCCGTCTGTTTCTTTGATTTATCTCATTACTTTTTAAGTAAGGTAGTGAGATAAACCCTAATGAATGGTTGCTAAAATACCAAAAATTCATAGCAGAAGCATTCTAGGAAGTTGCTGCAAAAGTTGCTAAAGCCATAACTAACAGTAAGTTAATGATAGTGCTGTATTCTTGGTAATATCATCTTCTGTCGGAGAAATAAAATTTGTTGTTTTGGTAAGATAAATTGATATACAACTCAGCGTTTTGAGTGTAGGATATTAGATAGTAGAATTTATCAGCAATAACGAATATTATTTATTTGAGGTAAATACTGGTTATGAAAAATATTTTGTCTTCCGGTTTAGGACTGACAGTGGGCGGTATGATGGCTTTATCTGTTCAATCTGCTAATGCACAAACTATATGTACCCAGCAGACAGAGACAGGGAATAATCAACAGGTAGAAATAGCTGACACAAACAATCCAAACTCTCCAGAATACAGAGATAATGTAAGACAAGCTACCTGGGAAATTTTAGAACAATCCAATTACAAAGAGATTCTTGCCAAATACGCCATAGCCGAGGAAAATTTTATAGTCAGGAGTTCAACTTTTATTACTTCAGCAGAAGTTAAATCCAATTTAGTTGCTAAGGACGAAGAACATCAATTTTTGACAGCTATAGAAACAACTATCAAGGAAGGGTTCACGGAAAATGAAAATACTAGACAGGCCACTTTGGAAATTCTGAAACAATCTAACTATAGTCAGATTCTCGCCAAGTACAATATACCAGAGGAAAACTTTATAATTAGGAGTTTCTTGGTGACTTCACCAGAAGTAAAAGCCGATTTGATTGCTAAAAAAATCCAAGCTCCAGATTTTATAGTACCATCAACAGTAACCGACAATAATAGTAGTTTTGCTGGCTGCGTTTGCTGCTATCCCGCCGAAGATGGTGGTACAATTTGTGTGTCTTGCCCTTGTCCTTGTTGATTTTTTTAACTTCGTAATAGTATTTGAGGCTAGGTCAATTATTTTTTACCTATCTATTATTGTGATTAATTTCGCTACTTTTTAAATGAAGTAGTGAAATTAATTCCGATAGGTACTTTCTGAGATAGGCAAAGTTCATAACATACTTTTTCTTTAAAATTGCTGCAAAAATTACTAGATCCACAACTGCTAGTAAGTTAAGTTGAGATACTCTGTATTATTGGTTAGAAATATCATCTTTTCAATGCAAAGTAAATTTTATTTTTTACTAAGATAAAATGCTTCACAAATCACCTTTTTATGTGTACTATATAAATAGTATTTTCTCTGAACAACGAGTATTATTTACTTAAGGTGCAATACTGAACTATGAAAAATGTTTTGTCTTCAGGTATAGGACTAACAGTAGGCGGGATGGTAGCTTTGTCCATTCAATCTACTAATGCACAAACTATCAATACCCAGCAGACAGAGACAGGAAATAATCAACAGGTAGAGATCGCTGACACAAGCAATCCGAACTCGTCAGATTATAGAGATAACGTCACACAAGCGACTTGGGAAATTTTGGAGCAATCTAATTACAAAGAGATTTTGGACAAATACAACATAGCTGAGAAAGACTTTATCATTAGAAGCTCAACCTTGCTCACTTCAGCAGAAGTTAAAGCCAATTCCACTGATAAAGTTAAAGAACCACAACAGTTGATGGCTATATCAACAACTACTGTAGAAGGGTTCACAGAAACTGAAAATGCTAGGCAAGCAACTCTGGATATCCTGAATCAATCTGACTACAGCAAAGTTCTCAAAAAGTATGATATTCCAGAGGAAGATTTTATAATTAAAAGTTTCTTGATAAGTTCGCCAGAAGTGAAAGCCAATTTGATTGCTAAAAGAATCCAAGCTCCAGATTTCATAGTGCCATCACAAGCTAAGGAAAATGATAGCAATTTTGCTGGCTGCTCTGTCTGCTATTTTGATGAATTTGGTAGATGGGTTTGTGAAAATTGTCCTTGTCCTTGTTGACTGTGTGATTGAGTTTCAGCAAGTGTAGCAATTGTAATTTACAGCACTACAAAACAAGGAATTATTGAAAAATTCAAACCTACTCTATGTAATATTTGAGGATGGATAAATTATTTTTATCCATCTGTTACTGCAATCAATTTAACTACGCTGTTAAGAAAATCGTGGAGATAATTTTTGATGAGTTGTTCCTAAAAAAGTAAAGATTAATAGCAGAAGTTTTTTAGAAACTTTCTACAAAAGTTAATCAATTTGTAATTGTCAGTAAGTTAATGATAATGCCGTAGTGTTAGCAAGATAATGTTCTCTAAGGAAAGTAAAATTTGTTGTTTTTGTAAGAAAAGTGATGCACAAATGACCATTTTGTCTGTAGAACATCAAGTAGTAGAATTCCTGAGCAATAAATATTATTTACTTGAGGTGCAATACTGGTTATGAAAAATATTTTGTCTTCCGGTTTAGGACTAACAATAGGTAGAATGGTGGCCTTGTCCGTCCAGTCTGCTAACGCACAAACTATCAATACCCAGCAGACAGAGACAGGCAATAGCCAACAAGTAGAGATAGCTGGCATAAACAATTCAAATTCTCAAGAATACAAAGACAACGTAAGGCAAGCAACTTGGGAAATTTTGAATCAGTCTAATTACAAAGATATTCTTTCTAAATACGGCATAGCTGAGGAATATTTTATAGTTAGGAGTTCAACTTTTGTTACTTCAACAGAAGTAAAATCCAATTTAGCTTGTAAGAGTGAAGAACCTAAACAGTTGACAGCTATACCAACAACTAATGTGGAAGGTTTCACAGAAACTGAAAATGTCGAACAGGCAATTATGGAAGTTTTGAGCCAATCTAATTACAGGGAAATTCTCAAAAAGTACAACATTGCAGAGGAAGACTTTGTAATCAAGAGTTTTTTAGTGACTTCACCAGAAGTAAAAGCTAATTTGATTGCTAAAAAATTCAAGCTCCAGATTTTATAATTCCATCGACAATGAAAGACAATGATGGTAACTTTGCTGGCTGTGTCTGCTGCTATATTTACTAAGGTCAACCGATTTGTGTGTCTTGCTCTTGCCCTTGTTGATTTTGTGATTAAATTTTGGAAGTTTACTTTATAGCATTGGAAAATCAAGAATGGAAATAAAAAGTTAACATTACTCAATTTTATAGATATTTTAAGATGGGTAAATTATTTTTTACTCATCTGTCCCTGTGATTAATGTTGCTACTTTTTCTAGAAAGATAACAAAATGTTATCTGTTGATATAAGAGATACACAGACTCAAGTTTTGGATGTAATCTAATATATAGCTATGTTTTTCTGTGACAAACATTATTTGGTAGAGGTGCAATAGTTAATATGAACAGTATATTTTACTCTGGTTTAGGGCTAACAGTAGGTGGTGTAGTTGCGTTGTCTGTTCAATCTGCTAATGCTCAGGTTATTCCAGATAACACTCTACCTAATAATTCTCAGGTAAAAACTCAAGGTAATGCTATCAGTATTGAGGGTGGAACTCAAGCTAACAATAACCTATTTCATAGTTTCCAACGGTTTTCTGTAGAGGTTGGGAAAATAGCAGAGTTTAAAAATGCTGATAACATCCAAAATATTATTACTCGTGTTACAGGTAATTCTAGTTCTAATATTGAGGGAACACTGAAAACTAATGGTGCAGCCAACCTATTCCTAATCAATCCTAATGGAATTAGTTTTGGCCCCAATGCTTCCTTACAAATCAATGGTTCATTTATAGCTAGTACAGCTAGTAGTATTAATTTTGCTGATGGTACTAAGTTTAGTGCTACAAACCCTCAAACTCAACCCATACTTACTGTAACTGCTCCTGTTGGTTTACAGTTTGGGAGAACAGCAACTGCTATTAGCAATCAATCTCAAGCAGGCCCCAATAGTGTTCTCAATCGACCTGTAGGATTACAGGTAAAGCCAGGTAAGACACTAGCACTTGTGGGCGGTGAACTGACCCTGGAAGGGGGGAATTTAACAGCAGAGTCAGGCAGAATTGAGTTAGGAAGTGTTGGGTCTAATAGTTTAGTGACTTTAAACCCCATAACTGAAGGCTGGACTTTAGGGTATGAAGGTGTACGAAATTTCCAAAACATTCAATTAATTCCGCGCACTCAAAATAATTCTCAGACTATTTCTACAGTAGATGTAAGTGGTAGAAGTTCTAGTGGTACTATTCAAATCCAGGGTAAAACAGTGACTCTTGAAAGACTTGCTACTGTCATCAGCCAGACTGCTGGTAATAGTAATGGTGGAGATATCAAAATTACTAGTCAGCAATTGGTGGTGAGAGATGGCGCACAAGTTACCACTGCTACTAGTGGTCTGGGCAAGGGAGGAGACTTAATTTTTAACGTTAGTGATCTGATAGAAGTTATTGGTGACTTTTCTGAACAAACTAGCCCTGGACAACCACCGAGTATTCGACCCAGTTTCTTGCAAAGTAGAACTAATGGAGATGGTAATGGAGGGAATATAAATATTACAACTAGTAAGTTGCGTGTCCAAAATGGGGGAAGAATTACAACACAAACTCTCGCACGGTTTAATCCACAAACTAGAACTACCACATTTGGTAAGGGAAATGGAGGAAATTTAAGTATTAATTCCTCAGAATCAGTAGAAGTAATTGGTACTTCATTAATAGCCCCTGAGTCTGTTAGCAGCATAACTGCTACAAGTGCTACTGCTGGAGATGCTGGACAGTTAAAAATAGATACACAACGATTAGTGATGCGCGATAAAGCTAGACTAAGTGTGAATAGTACTGCGAGGGGAACTACCCCAGGAAAAGCAGGAGATATGATTGTTAATGCTCGTGTGATCCAACTCAGTAATGAAGCACAATTACAAGGTGAAACAACGGCAGGTAATGGTGGCAATATTTTACTACAACCGCAAAATTTATTATTGATGCTTGGCAAAAGCCAAATCTCCACCAGTGCCGGCAGAGACGGATTAGGTGGTAATGGCGGTAATATTACCATTAATGCCCCAAGCGGTTTTGTTGTGACTACTTTGTTGGGGAATAATGATATTACTGCCAATGCCTTTTCTGGTAATGGTGGTAAGGTGACAATTAATGCTAGACAAATCTATGGATTCATACCACGTAGTCGCTCAGATTTAGAGAGATTGTTGCGTACTAATGATCCAAATCAATTAGACCCACAAAAGTTAATAACCAGCGACATTACAGCATTTTCTCAACAAAATCCTTCTCTAAATGGTTCTGTTGCTATCAATTCACCTTATGCTGATCCCAGTAAAGGACTAGTGCAATTGTCGGGAGAATTGGTCGATGTTTCGCAACAAATAGATGCTGGTTGTAGTGGTGGGGGAAGAGCTGTCAGAAGTTCATTTATTTCTACAGGGAGGGGGGGATTAATACCTAGCCCGACGGAACCTTTAACCAGTGATATAGCCTTGACTGATTGGATCTCACTAGAGGGTGAAGGAAAAACTCTAGTTAGTCGTGTAAAAAGTATTGCAGAGCCTGAGCAAATAAAGAATTCTGCAACTAATCCTGTTGATAATTCCAATCAAATTGTGGAAGCTCAAGGCTGGGTAGTAGATGCTAATGGTAAAGTAGCTTTGATTGCTCAAGCCTCTGGTGTTGAGACTCACAGTCCAAGCTTTAACTCAGCATCTTGCGTGGCTAAATAATGGCTCATTAACTAGCGATCGCTCTTACACTGGCATCTTTCTATGATACTTGTGTAATTGCTAAATAAATGGTATGTATTAGCTGGGGATTGTCTGCGTTTCCTACTGTTTTACTAAGGTGCAATATCAGCTATTAGCAACACTTTGATCTGGTTTAGAGGTCTAGGAATAGCGATCGCTAGTGCAATAGTTATGTCTGGAAGCCCAACTCTTGCAACAGTTAACTAAAATCTCACTTCATTTTCAGGTTAAGCTGAGTTGAGATAAATTTGTGATTTAACACAAATAATAATTACAGCGTTTCCCTGTCAGATGAGGTACATTAAAAAGGCTGTAAAGCTTGTAAATTAAGGGATTGACTGTACTTCACTTCAGCCGGAATGGCTATAATGTTTTGATTAATTTAGTCAATCAATACTTCGGACAAAATTAGGTGGCAATAACACCGTAGGAACAGAGTTCTGGATAATTGGGATGATTTTTAATCAAGTTAGGGTCTAGGTCTAACTTGGAAATAAATACATCCAGCAGCTCTGTACAGGACAAAAAATAGAAAAAAGGCTTGCAAAGGAGACAGGGAAGGGGTTTCATAGAAAGTTACCACACAATCAAAAAAACCCCTATGAATGAGATTAACAGATTACGAGAAGCTTTAAAACCGCATTTGGGATGGCATGGAGCACGGCTAAGTTTCTTAGCATTGTTCTTAATAGCACTGTTAAGGGTAAAAACAGTGAATTTGGTAGAATTAGCGACGGGATTTCGGAGTAGTGCCAAAAAAGAGTCGAATTATAAACGACTACAACGGTTTTTCCGAGATTTTGATGTGAACTATGCAGTCATAGCAAAAATGATTGTAGCTTTGATGAACATCCCTCAACCTTGGGTATTGAGTATCGACCGTACAGACTGGTCATTTGGTCAAACACACTGGAATATCTTGATGTTAGGAGTAGTACATAATGGTGTTGCTTACCCTCTGGTATGGCAGATATTGGATAAAAAAGGTAACTCTCACACAGACGAGAGGATGGACTTATTCGACCGATTTCAAGAAATATTCCCAGATGTAAAAGTTGCTTATGCAGCCGCAGATCGAGAATTTGTGGGAGCCGAATGGTTAAGCTATTTGCTCCTCGAACCGAGTATACCTTTCCGAATCAGGATTCGCCATAGTGATTTGATTAGTGATGGGCAAAAAACACTTCCAGGTTCTGTGATTTTTGCTCATCTGGGGGTGGGTGAAAGTCAAGTATTATCCGGTCGTCGTTGGGTTTGGGGCAGATTAGTCTATGTTGCTGGTTTACGCCTTAAAGACGGCAAGTTATTAATCGTGATTTCTCCTGATTCACCAGAAACAATGATTGCTGACTATGGTCGTCGTTGGGGTATTGAAACTTTATTTGGAATGCTCAAAACTCGTGGTTTTTGCTTAGAATCCACTCACTTTATTGATGCCAAACGACTGAGTAAGTTGTTAGCTCTTCTGGCATTAGCTATGTGTTGGGCTGTCAAAACTGGAGAATGGTTACATCAACATCGACCCATTAAAATTAAAAAGCATGGTCGAAAAGAAAAGAGCATTTTTCGTTATGGTTTAGATCATCTTCGTTCTATTGTTACTGATTTAGACTTGAATCATAGTGAGTTTCTTTTCTCTCTACAATTTTTGTCCTGTACTTAGGTATAATACATTAACAGCAGTCCGAACTAATTACAAGTTTAAATAAAAAGATATGAATTTAAACTTACAGCAGATTTCAGGTAAATAACTATTGCTGGATAATGAATACAGGGCTATTTCATTCTCATTTATTCCGCCTCAGAGTTTAGTCTGAGGCTCATAGAAAAACTCGGCTCAAACCGACTATTAATTATGAATTTAGTCCGTTTTAACGGACTTGAACTATTAGCCCAAAATTGATTTTAGGGCTTCTATGTCAAGAACGAAATAGCCCTGATAATGAATATTGAAAATGAGAAGTGGGGGCTTTAGATCCCTTTGCCCCTACTTATAACTGAGAAATGGAAAATTGCCAATCTAAAATTGACTACACCTTCAGCACCCAAGCAGCGCGGTTATCTGGACTGACAAAAGGTGCTGGTACAATTTCGATATTGACACCCAAGCTTTTGAATGTGGCACGAATAGCAGCAGCATGGGCAGATTCAGTAGTGCCAATACTAGCACCTGCTGTAATCAATTTTGGGATTTTGAGGTTAGCAACTTCTAGAGTATAAGCGATCGCCGCGTCTACTTCTAAAGCCAAAGCTAGTTTAGCAATGTTGACATCACTATCTACGTTACCCTCTCCCCTCTTGATATAAGCAGACACATCATAGCTAGAAGCTGCTTTGACTGGAGTTCCCCCCAAACTTTTGATAGCGGCGGCGAGAATATCCCGATGTTGTTTGTGGTCATTTTGGTTACGGAGAGCCAGAGCTAAAACCGCTTTACCAACTTCGCTATCAGTTAACTTACCAGCCGCAAAACCATAAGCCCAAATTGCCTGATGTTCGTAAAAAAGTGCTTTGTTGAGGATTTTTAGATCATTGCGTTTCGCCGATGCAGACTGAGCCTCCGCTTTCTCCGCAATTAGCGGTAAACCCACAGCAGTGCCAACACCAGCAATTGCTCCGCTCACAACAACTCCACGACGAGAAAACTTTCTGTTTAGAGGGTTTGTAAAATCCATGACTCTAGAATCTCCTTGAAAATGATTGCGATCGCCTAATGCACAAATCAACAGTAGGCAATAGGTACGACATAACCAGTCTTAACTCCAACTGTCTTCACAGCGATGGATGGAGCTTATACACTAATGTGCTTACTTACAGCAAAATTTCAGAGTCACAGGGGACTCATAGTAACATTCTACAGCTACGTACCACACTCATGCACAAATTGCTGTCAAAAGTAAGCCCCATTCCCTAAATATAAATACTTGAACTGCGTCAGTTGGAGCGATCGCCAAAATAAACTTGCTTTTTCACCCCTGACCACGCACTGTCACCAAGAAACAAAAAAGCCTAATCTTTTGTCTGTTTCTCTAAGGGTTATAATTAGGGATATAAATATAGCAAGGAAGCTGGAAGTTAGAGTGATTCATCCCTATTGCCTAACCTCGCTACAACTAACTCCCAGGTAATTTAGGTTAAATACTATAATTATGCGAGTTTCTTCTGCGGCAATTTTTACCCTAGCTACTTTAGCTGCTACTAATGTCACCAAGCAAGCAAAGGCTGTGCCAAATCCCACCACAAAGACAACAGAAACTAAAGATGTGGTGATTGTGCCATTTGGGGAACAGCTACCTACTCAGGAAATAACAGTACAAACTACTCCTGAAAATGCACAGGCTATAGAGTTTACAGCAGAATCGACTGTAAACAAAGATCCTGTAGTCATTGAACAGCCAAATAACGAGGTAAAACCGCCACCAGTAGCCAGAAGAGATTTAACAACTTCTGTATCTCCACTACAATCAGATGTGGTGATTGTGCCATTTGGAGAACAACTACCAGTACCAACCACCCCTGAACCAGAGTTAGCTGTAGAATTTTCCGCACCCAGAGTAGAGAAACCAACAGATAAGGTAAAAAAAACAGTAGCAGTCAGAAACGATTCGGCAATGCGGATTTCTGCTATTTCCGCCAACACAGATAAAAGTTTAGTTGTCACTGCTACTGATGTACAAATAGTGGGAGCAAACCCAGAACTAGAAGAAATTATTCGTAAAGTTATTAAAACTCAAATTGGTGGGGAAACCAGCCAAAACCAACTGCAAAAAGATGTAGCAGCAATTTTAGATACTGGGTTATTTGCGAGTGTGAATGTAGATAGCGTAGGCACAAATGCAGGTTTAGATGTGGTTTTTTCTGTCAAACCTGTAGTGGTCAAAGCATTGCAACTATCTGAGGCCAAAGTTCTAACTTATAAAGTAGCTTTAGAAAAATTTCAAGGACAAATTGGTAAAGATATTAGTCCAGCAGGACTGCGGCAAGTCGTACAAGAAATTAATAAATGGTATGCTGACAACGGTTATACCGTAGCTAGAGTGCTTTCCATTAAACCTAGTGCTAACGGTATCTTAACTGTGAATGTGGCAGAAGGTTTAGTAAAAGAGATTAAATTCCGTTTTGTGGGTGAAGATAATAAAACCGTTGACAAAAACGGTAAACCTGTGGAGGGAAGGACAAAAACTGATTTTTTACGCCAGCAACTGAAGTTTAAGCCTGGTCAGGTTTTCCAAGATGTAGCAGTTAGACAAGATGTGCAACGGTTATTGCAACTGGGTTTGTTTCAAGCTGTGAATGTCAGTTTTGCCGGAGATGCCAAAAACCTAGATTTAATTTATGACTTAAAAGAAGCAGGGGCAAGATCCGTGAATTTGGGAGGGAGCTATAATTCTGAAGATGGGTTATCAGTAATTTTGAGCTATCAAGACCAAAATGTGGGCGGTGTGAATGATAGGATTACTGCTAATTTAGGTGTAGGTAGAGAAATACTCTTCGACTCCAAATTTACCAGCCCCTATCGAGAAACTAACCCTGAGCGTTTAGGCTATAGCATCAATGCCTTTCGGCGGCGAGAAACTTCCTATACTTTTGATGATCAAATTAAACTGCCAAATGGCGATAAAGTCAGAGAAGGGCGCATTGGTGGCGGGTTTAGTCTCCAGCAAAAAGTAGAGAACTGGGATGCATCTGTAGGGTTGAACTATACTAGAACCACAATACGCGATCGCCAAGGCAATATCACCCCTGTAGATGCTCAAAACAACCCCCTGTCTTGGAGTGGAACTGGAGTTGATGACCTCACTACCGTTTCCTTTAGTGCTAGTAAAGACGGTCGAGACAACCCCACAAAACCCACCCAGGGAGATTATCTCAGCTTTAGTACAGAACAATCTGTACCCATTGGTCAGGGTCAGATATCGCTAAACCGCTTAAGAGCAAATTACAGTCAATATCTACCAGTAAAAGTCTTTGAAAGCAAACAACCCCAAGTTTTGGCTTTTAATTTCCAAGCTGGGACAGTAATTGGGGACTTACCACCCTATGAAGCCTTTAATTTAGGCGGTACTAACTCAGTGCGTGGTTATGATAATGGTAAAGTTGGCAGTGGCCGCAGTTATTTCCTTGCTTCCGCCGAATATCGCTTTCCCATCTTTCCCATTGCTGGGGGTGTACTCTTTGCCGATTTCGCTTCAGACTTAGGTTCTGGTGATACAGTATTAGGAGATCCAGCCGGAGTGCGTGAAAAACCAGGGAGTGGTTTTGGTTATGGTGCAGGGTTGCGCGTTGACTCTCCCTTGGGTTTAATTAGGGCTGACTATGGGTTTAATAACCAAGGTGATAGCAGATTTCATTTTGGTTTTGGTCAGCGATTTTAGTAGGGTGTAGGGAAAACTGGGGAGGGGAGATTAAGAAGATTCTCCACCATTCCCTCTCCCGTGGTAAGCTTAAGTTTTGTTTGTCAACCGTTGATAACTTCGGCCAATCTGCTCACTCAAGACACAAGATTCTCTATGTTAGCAGGCACAACTTTGCAAAGTGGAAAATACACCATCATTCAGGAGATTGGTAGAGGTGGTTTTGGGATAACTTTCAAAGCTATACATCACTATTTAGGTCAAGAAGTAGTGATGAAGACAATTAATGAAAAACTCCGCCAACATCCTGATTTTTCCAAATTTGAGCGTCAATTTCAAGATGAAGCCAGAAGATTAGCTACTTGTGTCCATCCAAATATTGTCAGAGTGAGCGACTTTTTTGTCGAAGATGGACTGCCTTACATGGTGATGGAATATATTCCCGGCGAAACTTTAGGTGAGGCATTTGTTTTACCAAGTATACCTATACCAGAAGCCACAGCAGTTCATTATATCCGGCAAATTGGTGCAGCACTACAGGTGGTACACAATAATGGTTTGCTACACCGTGACATTAAACCGGATAATATTATTTTGCGCCAAGGTACTCAGGAAGTAGTATTAATTGATTTTGGCATTGCACGAGAATTTAACAGTGGGGTAAAACAGACCCATACTGGTTTAGTCAGTGAGGGTTATGCACCCATTGAACAGTATTTAACCCAAGCACCACGTACACCTGCTACAGATGTGTATGGTTTAGCGGCTACTCTCTACGCACTGCTTACAGCCCAAGTTCCCATCCCAGCATTATTGCGCGATCGGGAACAAATGCCCTCCCCCCGTGAACTACAACCCCATTTGAGTGCCGCAGTCAACCAAGCTGTAATGCGGGGAATGGCTGTAGAATCTCGGTTTCGTCCTGCTACAGTGGCAGAATGGTTGGAACTTTTACCCCATGACGGGTTAGATATGACACCCCATATTATGCCGACTCAAGCTGTTCCGACGATTGATTTATCGGTTCAAGAAGCACAAATTAGCCTAGAAAAAGTCGCGCCTAGTCGTAATTCTGCCTCTTCAGTGTTGGTAAAAGTCAAAGGACTGACACAAAAAGTAGGCACATCCAAAGTTTTTCTGAGCTTATGTATAGCTGTAGTGGCTGCAATCACTGGGTTTAGTGTCACACGGATGTTACCCAAATCTCAGCCACAAGCCACCCCTAAACCCCTATTTGAGAATCCTACCCAAGAAGCAAATCAGCCTACACCAACTCCAAAAAGTACAACTACCACTTCAGAGACTACAACCGCTTCCCCCAAAGAGTCAGCCGCAATATCTACATTTGAAAACCGCAGACGTTCTCGACGTATTTCACCAGCAACAACACCCAGTGATAGCGATTCTCAAGAAGAAAAAGTAACTCCTCAAAATTCCAGGGCATCTCAAACATATTCTAGAAAGTCTCAACCCCGTCAAATAGAAGATAACTCCTCTACTCCTGCACCTACTTCTTCACCTTCTTTAGTGGAAAAACTACGGGCTACCAAGTCATCCGAGAATACTGCCCCAGCAGTAGAAAACTCTACACCTGCTGTTACCAAAGAGTCTGACTCACCCCCTCCCGTCAAATCAGATAATTCTGTGGTTATACCAGCCATACCCCCAGTCACAGAACCAAAACGCCAAGACTCTGGTGCGGTAGTTGTCCCTACACAAGAAACTGGCCAAAATTCAGCCGACAGTCAAGGGGAAGAAAAGCAAATTGAAAAACCACAGAATGATAGTAATTAACTTATTCTAATTTGCTGTCTAGGACAATAATTTCTCCGCGCTGATTTATTTCTATCGGATTATTGGGGAAATCATGATTATTTAGATAGCGCAGCAGTCCCACTGTACGAAAATATTTATCAATTTGTGGAATACCTTGCTTAGTTAAATGTACAGGAATAACTCTACTAGATACTAAGTTACCTTCCGGGTTAAGTTTTACTTCTAAAATCATTGAATACCCAGTTTGGGCATTTGTGGCTAAGGTGCGATACCCCAAAAAATTACCTAAAGAATAGGCAATTATTTTACCTTTGTAAAGTTCGATCGCTCTAGGTACGTGAGGCCCATGTCCTACTACTAAATCTGCACCTGTATCTATCATGGTACGGGCAAATTTTAGGGAGTTCCCCCGATTTTCACCATAGAAAAACTCGGTTTGGTCTTTAACGTGCATAGCCCCAGTTCCCTCAGCCCCCACTTGCATGGAAACAATCACAACTTTGGCATTATTTTTCGCTTCTGTGACTAATGCTTGAGCAGTTTGTAGGTCATGAACAGAATTATAGTGGTTATAAGTAGTAAAGCCAATCATGGCTATTGGGATATTATTAGCTTCTAGATAAAGAATTTGCCCTTTATGACCTAAAGTTTTAATTCCTTGTGCTTCTAAGTTTTTAACTGTATCCTGAAATCCAACTAAACCAAAATCTCTGGCATGATTGTTGGCAATATGCATCACATTAAAACCAACTTCTGCAAATAATTTGGCGTAACTAGGAGGAGAACGAAAAGCAAAGGTTTGTCCGCGAGTAATATCTTTGCTACTGTAGGGATGAGTAGTTAAGCTACTTTCAAAATTACCTAAAACTATATCAGCTTTTTGTAAGTAACCTCTGACCGTGGCGGGTAGTAGTTGATTGCGATCGCGTGGCAATCTATGATCAGGAAAGTTAGTTCCAGGAATAATATCACCTACTGCTTTAATTGTTACTATTTTCTCCTTTTTATCCAAAAATTGATCACTATTTGGTGTTGTTACCTCATTAGTAGTAGCAATAGGAATTTTTTTCTCTTTTACACTTGCCAAATTAGCTAATTTATCTATCCTTTTAGTGTTAGTTGCAACTTTCACAGCAATTTTTTTCTTCAGCTTTTTTGTACTTTTAGTTGCAGCTTTGAGAACTCCTTGTTTATTTTTCTCACCTGTTAATTTATTTAAACCTTGCGTCTTTGTGTTGTTAGTAGCAAGTTGAGTAAGGACTGTTCTATTCTTTTCACCCACCCATGTATTAAATTTAGGTGATGTTACTTTGTTAGTAGCAGCATCGGATACCTGAAATTGTCCAGAACGGATGATTATTCCCATGCTCAAACCAAGACAAAAACAACAACTAAGAAAACTTAATGACCAGAATTGTGGTCGTCTGCGGTTTGCCATCTCTTATACCTCACACGATGGCAATAGTTTAACCTAAAAACCCAGTGATAGCATTGTATACTTTAGTTTAGTTTAATCAACTTAAGCTGTTGTTTTTGCTCAACGATAAAAGTCTAATAGCATCTCAATAAGCAGATGATCTAGAACTCTATCAGTGTGCGTTTCGATGAATCAATGCTTTTCAGGACTTTAACAAAAAGTTGAATATCTCTGCTACCAGATAGAGTAGAAGATATCAAATCCTGTTCCATTGGCTAGAAGTCAGGCAATCTCTGACTTTTTAAACTATGTATTGATACAAGCCTTTTCTTGCTGAAAAAAAACATCAAATTTATTGTACTGAAGAGTAAATGATTTGGTGGTAGTCTTCCAGTGGTTTATTGCCAAAAACAGGAGATGATCATTATGACAATGACAGGGCTGGATATCTTTGATGCAACTGTGCAGAAGACAATGCCATGGATTAATGAGTTAGCTAAAGAATTAGGTTGGGATAATAAACATCAGGTTTTTCAAGGCTTAAGAGCGACTTTACATACTCTACGCGATCGCCTGACAATAGAAGAAGCCGCACATTTAGGCGCACAGTTGCCCCTGTTGTTAGCTGGATTTTACTACGAAAACTGGCGACCAGGAGGAAAACAACATAAAGACCGAACAAAAGAAGAGTTTCTCCAGCATATCCGCGATTATTTTCGCAACATCGACCCCAATATCGATGCAGAAAAAACTGTACGTGCTGTCTTCAAAATCCTCTCTCAACACATTTCTCCAGGAGAAATAGAAGATGTGATTAATATGTTACCACCAACCCTACGAGAACTTTGGCCGGAAGGGGTGCGTATTTAGAGTTTTGAACGGAGAGGGGGGGATTCGAACCCCC
>DATGXQ010000231.1:0-1697 GCA_035298905.1 Nostocaceae cyanobacterium
TACTACTCCTTTTGCGGTGGAGTTACAGCAGCGTTTAGCAGAAGCGGTAAATGCTGGCTGTGAGTTTGGGGTGATGGAGGTGAGTTCCCACGCTTTAGCACAGGGGAGGGTGTGGGGTTGTCCGTTTGAGGTGGCGGTGTTTAGCAATCTTACTCAAGACCACCTGGACTATCACCAGGATATGGAGGATTATTTTGCGGCTAAGGCGTTGTTATTTAGTCCAGAATACCTCAAGGGTAGGGCGGTTATTAATGCTGCTGATGCTTACGGCAAGCGGTTGATTGATGGTTTAAGTCGGGAGAAGGTTTGGACTTATAGTGTTAATGACAACAGTGCTGATTTTTGGATGAGTGATTTAAACTATCAGCCTCATGGTGTGAGTGGAATTTTACATACTCCCAAAGGGGATGTGAGTTTTAAATCGCCTTTAGTTGGTCAGTATAATTTAGAAAATCTTTTGGCGGCTGTTGGTGCGGTTTTACATTTGGGTTTAGATTTGCAGGTGGTGGCTAATGCTATTCCTGAGTTTCCTGGTGTTCCGGGAAGGATGGAAAGGGTACAAATTAGTTCTGAACAAGATATTAGCGTAATTGTGGATTATGCCCACACTCCTGATAGTTTAGAAAATTTACTCAAGGCTGCACGTCCGTTTATTCCCGGTAAGATGATCTGTGTGTTTGGGTGTGGAGGCGATCGCGATCGCACAAAACGTCCGAAAATGGGTAAAATCGCCGCCGAGTTAGCTGATTTAGCAGTTGTGACATCGGATAATCCCCGCACGGAAGACCCGGAACGGATTTTGCAGGATATTGTGGCAGGTATTCCCGATACTGTGCAACCATTAGTGATAGCCGATCGCGCGATCGCCATTCGTCGAGCTATCCTAGAAGCACAACCTGGTGATGGTGTATTACTGGCTGGTAAAGGTCACGAAGATTACCAAATCTTGGGTACAGAAAAAATCCATTTTGATGATCGAGAACAAGCAAGAGAGGCTTTACATACCAGACTAAGCAGCAAAGGTTAACACCTAATATAGCAGAGATGCAAACATATAGTTGCATCTCTACTGAATTAAATTATCAAAATTTTGTATAGCTATCATCAGTACATGGAGAAGTGATGAATTAATGAAATAAAAGCTTGTCATTCCTGTTAGTGAATGATAGACTCCCTTAATCTCAGATTTACAGCAGGGAACAGGGAACAGGGAACAGGGAACAGGGGTGAAAGTCTTTTAGCATAAAGCTTTGTTCCAAAAATTTGTACCTCATTTACCTGGAATTTGCTGTACAGAAATTTATATTTGTCGTTCCCTGAATGCTTAGTGTTCAAAATAATTGCTATCTAAGGGTGAAAAGCGAAGACAGAATTATTTCTTCCTTCATCCTTCTTCGTTTTTCCTGCCTGAGCTTAACTTATGAAGTTATCTATAAACCAAGATATCTCTTTTTATCAGTTGGTATTTAATGCGTCAAATTCTTTGGAATTTTTATCTTTAAGTCCTAGCACTCTATTAGCATTAATGAGAGCGCATATTGATTTACTAATTGCACAACAAATATCAGCTACTTTATGGGTAAAGCTACCATCAGGAAAGATTTGGCATCAAGAATTAGCACGTTATAAGTCTGCTGATATTGATTCCAGTCTAATATATAATTGCCAAATTGGCGAACAAGCAACAACAAATCCTA
>DATGXQ010000232.1:0-9375 GCA_035298905.1 Nostocaceae cyanobacterium
TTTATGACCCATGTGTAGGTTCGGGTGGGATGCTAATTCTTTCTAAGGAGTATGTAGAACAACATCAAAATAATGCTAAAAATCTTCGTCTCTATGGTCAGGAGGCTAACGGTGGCGTTTGGGCAATTTGCAAAATGAATATGATTTTGCATGGAATTGCTGATGCTGACATTGAGAATGATGATACGCTTACTAATCCACTACATAAAGAAGGTGGGGAACTGATGCGTTTTGACCGCGTAATTACCAATCCACCTTTTAGCATCGACTATTCAAGAAAGGGGTTAAAGTTCGAGGAACGTTTTCGTTATGGCTTCTGTCCTGAAAAAGGAAAAGCTGATTTGATGTTTGTGCAGCACATGATAGCAGTGTTGCAAGATACGGGCATGATGGCAACAGTAATGCCTCATGGGGTTTTATTTCGGGGTGGAGTGGAAAAGGAAATCCGCCAGAAATTTATTGAAGATGATTTATTAGAAGCGGTGATTGGTTTACCACCAAATTTGTTTTATGGAACTGGTATTCCTGCTTGTATTCTGGTGATGCGAGGTTCAAAAGCAGCAAAACCTCAAGAGCGTCAAGGCAAAGTTTTGTTTATTAATGCTGATGCGGAATTTCAAGCAGGAAGGGCGCAAAATTTCTTGAAACCAGAGCATATTGAAAAAATTGTTTCTACCTTTGAAGCTTTTGTAGATGTTCCTGGTTATGCAGCAGTGGTAACAAAGCAACAATTAGCTGATAATGACTACAATTGCAATATTCGTCGTTATGCTGATAATGCACTACCCCCAGAACCTCATGATGTGAGAGCACATCTTTTAGGGGGGGTTCCTAAAGTGGAAGTGGAAGCTAAACAGGAACCTTTTATTGCTCATGGTTTTGATCCTAGTGCTTTCTTTGTAGAAAGAAATCAAGATTATTTTGATTTTTTACCTACGTTAACGGAACGTAGCCAAATTAAAGAGTTTGTCGAGTCTTATCCTGGTATAGCAGAGCAAGAACAAAGGCTAAAGGATGCTTTTCTTAATTGGTGGAATACTCACAAAAACCAATTATTACAGTTACCGGAAACTAAGGATTTAATGAAAGTCCGGACTGATTTTCTGGCATCTTTTACTGAAGCATTGCGTCCTATTAAAATTATCAAAGGATACCAAAATCAAGCCATAATAACTGAGAGTTTTGATAAAAATAAAAACGTTTTTACTGCTATTGCTAATCAAGATTTTCCAGGTTTTGTAGAGAATAGAATAGCCGGAGAAACAGATATTTTAAGAGAGGAATTAATACAAGAATTATTTTTAGATCAATTTCAGGTAAATGGAGTAATTGCGAGTTGGTGGAATGAAATCCAGTATGACCTGAAAACCGTCTCTGCTCAAAATTTCGATGGTTTGATAGAAGGTTGGGTAGAGACTATTCGGGGAGATTTGGATAGTGATAATAAAAATGGTAATGGTTCTGACCCTTTAAGTCATAAGTTAGTTGTGCGATTATTGCCAACTTATTTGCAACAGTTGGCAGATTATGAAGCAAAAAAAGCGGATTTAGAAAGTCAATTAGCTGCAACTAAAAAGAGTGATGAGGAAGATGAAGAAAGAGAATTGGAAGATGAGGAGCAATTGAGTGAAGCGGAAATTAAGAAACTCAAGCAAGAATTATCAAAAATTAAGAAGATTTTGACTAAATTCAAGGAAGATTTAGTTCAACAGTTGGACAATGCCAGAAAGCAGTTGATGATAGAACAATGTCAGCAATTGGTGTTAGATATTGCTAAGGATGATTTAGAAAATCAATTAAATCGTTATGTTAATGCTCATCGTCAGCAGGTGATTTCTGCCCTTGAGAATTGGTGGGATAAATATCGGGTGACGCTGCGAGATATTGAAGCTAAGAGGGATGAGGCAGCGAAAAAGTTAGATGGCTTTTTGAGGGGGTTGGGATATGAATAGCACTTTAGTAGAATTCAAAAATTTACAAAGAAGCATTTCTCAAGATTGGGAAATTGTAAACGTTGAATTTTTCTGCTCGTCTATCGCTGATGGAACACATGATAGCCCTAAGCCTGTGGAGGAAGGATACCCACTCATAACATCTAAAAATTTAAAAGACGGAAAAATTAATTGGGAAGATGTGTATCTAATCTGTGAGGCTGACTATCGTGCTGTAGTACAACGTAGTTGGGTAGAAGAAGGGGATATACTTTTTGGGATGATAGGAACAATAGGTAATCCCGTAATTGTAACAAAAAAAGAAGTTGGTGTTGCTACTAAAAACGTGGGGATATTTCGTTTTGGAGGCGATTTAATAAAGTCTCGCTGGTTTTTCTTAATGCTTGAATCCCCTTTCATTTTAAAACAGATAAAAACATCGCTAGACGGTAGTACACAGAAATTTGTTTCCCTTAAAACGCTACGATCATTACTTCTTCCAGTACCAAAACATCGTACTGAGATGGAAAGAGTAGCTGAGATTTTCAACACAATAGATGAAGCGATCGCACACACTTCCTCTATTATCGCCAAACTCAGGCAAATCAAGGCTGGACTGCTTCACGACTTGCTGACTCGCGGACTGGATGAGAATGGAGAATTACGGGATGCGATCGCACATCCTGAACAGTTCAAAGATTCACCACTGGGGAAAATTCCGAAAGATTGGGAAGTTTTCAAGTTGTCTGAAGTAGTTCCTCGTGCGGAATACGGTATTTCTGTATCGCTAGAGGATGAGGTTGGTATTCCTGTTCTTAGAATGAATAATTTAAAGAATGGAGAAATTGATTTAACGGATTTAAAAAAATCAGGAAGTAGACAAGCTGCAAATTTATTACTTCAAGGTTCTGATATACTTTTTAATAGAACTAACAGTATTGAACACGTTGGACGCACTGCTATTTGGCGGGGTCAAATATCACAAGCCTCTTTTGCTTCATATCTTGTTCGTTTAGTACCAGATACATCTAGGCTAACCCATGAATATCTAAATATTTGGCTGAATTTACCAGCTACCCAGCTATTGATAAGACGTTATGCGACACCAGGGGTACATCAAGTAAATATAAATCCTACAAATCTTCGCAAAGTATTAATTGCTTTGCCTAAAGAAGTTTCAGAGCAAAAGCAAATTGTAGAGAAAATTACTGTAAATGATACCCGCATTCGCACAGAAGAAACCTACCTCGAAAAACTCAAACTTCAGAAAAAAGGACTAATGTCTGACCTATTAACTGGTCGAGTTCGGGTGAAGGCATTTCAAACAACTAGCATATGAATACTGAGGAGGAAATATATTTAAATGAGTGAGCGTTTAGCTGATTTGGACGAATTAGTGCTTCGCTGTCGTGACAAATCCACAAAAGAGTATATCCAAGAAGCTGTTACCTGCTACCGAGCAGGAGCTTTTCGCTCTTGTATTGTGTCAACTTGGAATGCAGTAGTTTTTGATTTTATCCATAAACTGCGCCAACTTGATCAAACTGGACATAGGAATGCCCAACAAAAATTGAGAGAATTTGAAGATATACGTTCTAAGCAAGATATCAGCCGAATGCTTGCTTTTGAAAAAAGTGTACCAGATTTAGCTTGGAAAGAATTTGAGTTTATTTCTCCCTTAGAGCATTCTGATTTAACAAGATTGCTGGAAGATAGAAATAGATGCGCTCATCCCTCAATGCAGTCACTAGAAGAAACCTTTCAAGCTTCTGCTGAATTAGCACGTTATCATCTGCGAAGTGCTGTCATGCACCTCTTACAACATCCTCCAGTTCAAGGAAGAGCCGCTCTTGATTTGATATGGACTGATATACGTTCTGAATACTTCCCAACAGATGTAGAACAAGCAGTTGTATACTTCAGTAGTGGCCCACTTATTCGCGCTCGCAAACCACTCATTCGAGGTGTAATTGTTGGATTAACAAAAAGTTTATTGCTTGAAGACCTACCCAAAACAGAACGAAGCCGTCAATTTGCAGCCCTTCAAGCTATATTGCAAATGTATTTTGAGTTAGCAGAAGAAACCATCAAATCTGAATTATCGAGAATCGCTATTCAAGTAAGTGATGCTGGCTTACCTAAAGTTATCACTTACTTACGTTATTTAAAAGCTTGGGAATACCTAGATGAAGCCTGTCAAACTAAAGCAAAAAATCTGGTTGAAAGAGTAGAATCCACAGCATCTGTACCTATATTAATAGATGCCTTGAATGTTGTTGAACTTCAGTCAATTGCTCTAGAACGAGTTAAACATCTTCCGCCGGAAATTATAATTCAGAATTTTCAAACAGAACTACCACCTGAATATATGCAGCCTGTTGTAAAAGACCATATTCAATCAAAAGTAGAGGTTTTTATTCAATCGAGTTCTTCCAGAGAAGCTGCAAGTAATGGTAGAGCCTTATTACAAGTAACAACTCTGCTAAATGTTGAACAACTAGAAATAATATTAGATGCTTTTTGTGCCAAAAACCAAATAAATGAGGCATTAGGTGTACCTGAAATCATGCAAGAAATTTTTAATAAAACGCTTTCTTTAACGGAGTCGGCAGAGTCGATACAGGTTAAATGGGCATATGTGCGTCAATTGCTTGATTGTGAACAATTTGTCGGAGTGACATCTATCACAGCCCTCAAGGAACTGATTGACATAAAATTTCCAAATTGGATGTCTTCTCTCTCACCGAGGGAACAGGAAGTAAATAGTGAAGTCAAGGCTTAGTGAATATACTCAGGTTGAACTCCCTCTCATCAACCAACTTAAACTCTTATGTTGGCAACATATCGAGGGTGACATTGATGTTCCTTACTTAACCGAAAGACAAAACTTTCGGGAAGTGCTGCTGATAGAAAGACTCCAAAAAGCGATCGCCAGAATCAACCTTGATGACAACGGACAACCTTGGCTGGATGATAGTCGCATCAGCACCGCTATTGGTGTTTTAGAAAGGTTGGGAACTGCCAAACTCATGGAAGCGAATCAGATAGCAACTGATTTGCTGCTGAAAGGAACTGTAGTAGAAGGTGATCCACAACGAGATGGAGGAAGAGAGCAAACTGTTCGCTTCATTGATTTTGACCATCCTGAACGCAATGATTTTCTCGCCATTAATCAGTTTCGCGTTGATGCTCCAGGTAGTCGGAATTATATAGTTCCTGATCTTGTTTTATTCGTCAATGGCATCCCGCTAGTAGTAATTGAATGTAAAAGCCCTTCTGCTACAGAACCAATGGTAGAAGGAATTACCCAGTTACGACGCTACTCCAATCAACGGGAAGAAATAGAAGACGACGAAGGTGTAGAGAAACTATTTCACTACAACCAATTTTTGATTTCCACCTTTTTCCATGCAGCTAGAGTCGGCACAATTGGCGCATCTTATGAACATTTCTTGGAATGGAAAGATACCAGTCCCGTGTCAATGGCTGAGGTAGCAGCAGAATTAGGGGAGACAGAACTGAGTAGTCAGCAAATTTTAGCAGCGGGAATGCTGCGTCCATCCCACTTACTCGACATAGTTCGCAATTTCACCCTATTTCAGCAAGCAAATGGCAAGAATATCAAAATCGTGGCTCGTTACCAGCAGTTTAGAGCAGTACAGGAGTCAGTTCGCCGTTTGCAGAATGGTCAAACTCGTCGCCAACATGGTGAAAGTGATCAACGCGGGGGAATTATCTGGCATACCCAAGGTTCAGGTAAAAGTTTGACAATGGTATTTTTGGTACGCAAGCTGAGGACATTACCAAAATTACGGCGTTTTAAAGTTGTGGTGGTGACAGACAGAGTAGATTTAGAAGAACAGCTTAGTAACACCGCCAGTCTCACTAACGAAACAGTCCTGAGAGCAACAAATACCGAAGAACTGAAAACACTGCTGCGTCAATCTAGTCCCGATTTAATCTTTGCCACCATTCAAAAATATCAACAGCGAGATGAGGATAACACAGAAGACAGTAGCCAAGGGAAATACACATCGAGTAAGCAAAATACCCAAATTCCCAAAGCAGCAGAAAATTCTTCTAGTTATAACCTCAATCCAAAGGTGCGCCGTTTAGTAAGGGAAACTGAACAGTTCCCAATTTTGAATGATTCGGAAGAAATTTTGGTTTTGGTAGATGAAGCCCATCGTACCCAGGCTAGTCAGCTACACGCTAACTTGATGAGAGCCTTACCTAATTGTGCCAAGATTGGCTTTACAGGAACGCCGATTTTAGCGGGAGAACGCAAGCGTACCTACGAAATTTTTGGTGAATTTATCGATCGCTACACCATTAAACAATCGGAAGCAGACGGAACAACAGTACCAATTCTCTATGAAGGGCGCACTGCTGAGGCAAAAGTAGCAGATGGTAAATCCTTAGACCAACTCTTTGAGGATATGTTTCGGGAATATACTCCTGAAGAGTTGGCAGCAATTCGCGCTAAATACGCCACAGAAGGCAACGTTTTGGAAGCTCCCAAGCTGATAGCAGCTAAGGCAGAGGATATGCTACGCCATTATGTAGAAACGGTACTACCCAATGGCTTTAAAGCCCAAGTAGTGGCTAGTAGTCGCCTGGCTGCGGTACGCTATCAACAGGCTCTTGTTGCTGCTCATCAAAAACTGGTAGCCCAGTTAGAAAGCTTTGATCCTGCTCAATCATCAACTAATCCCGAAGCAGAATTTTTAAACCGGGTTTACCCACAGTTACAACAAATCAAACGTTTAGAGTTTGCCGCAGTTATTTCCAGTGGACACAATGATGATCCTGCTTGGAAGCAGTGGAGTGACAAAACCAAAGTAGAAGACTACATCAAGCGATTTAAAAAATCACTGGTGCATTCTGACCCCAGCAAACAAGATGGTTTGGCTTTCATCATCATCAAAAGTATGCTGCTGACTGGTTTTGATGCCCCTATTGAACAAGTATTGTATTTAGATCGCTCAATGAAGGGACATGAATTACTGCAAGCGATCGCTCGCGTTAATCGCACATATAGCTGTAAATCTTGCGGCTTAGTTGTAGACTATTATGGCGTGGCTCGGCATTTGAAAGAAGCTTTGGCAGTTTATAGTGCTGAAGATGTGCAAGGGGCTTTAATTAGCCTGACAGATGAGTTACCTAAATTGAGCGATCGCTATCAGCGTGTACTGGCTTTTTTCCAAGGACGGGGTATTCCTGATATTGCTGAAGTTAACGCTTGTATAGACTTGCTGCGAGACACAAAAATCCGGGCTGAATTTGTAGTCAAATTAAAGCAATTTTTAGAAAGTCTAGATATTGTTATGCCTCGCCCAGAAGCATTACCTTACCTCAGAGATGCCAAAATTCTGGGCTATATCAACAAAGCCGCGGCCAACCTTTACCGAGACTCCCAACTGAATATTTATGGTGCAGGCAATAAAGTCCGACAACTCATAGACCAATACATCATCGCTAGTGGCATAGATCCACAGATACCACCCATCTCGATTATGGATGCCGATTTTGAGAATGCTGTGAACTCTCGCATTTCTGATCGTGCCAAAGCATCGGAGATGGAACACGCTGCCCGTTACCATATCAGCAAGAACTTTCAGGAAGACCCGGCTTATTACAAAAAATTAAGCGATCGCCTAGAAGAGATTTTAGAAAGGTTTCAGGATAAATGGGCAGAGCTAGTAGAGGCACTACGCCAATTTACTCAAGATGTACGCCAAGGTCGTCCAGCAGATGACAGTAGACTTGACCCCAAGACCCAAGCACCATTTTTAGGCATCCTGGTAGAAGAAATTGGTAATGGTAATTCTCTACCTAAGACAGAACTGGACAAACTGGCAGCGATTACTGTAGAAATGGTAGAGCATATCCGTCAAGAAATTCGGATAGTTGATTTCTGGCGGAATACCCATGCTCAAAACCTATTGCGGGGATGGATTGTCCGATTCTTAGATGACGAAGATGTGATACCCTTTTCTCGACAACAGGCAGTGAGCGATCGCATCCTAGAATTAGCCAAAAACCTCCATGCGAGATTAACCACATGAGTGAATCTCTGGTAATTGATGATTTGTACTTTGTTCTACACCGAAGTAATAAGCGTAAATCTGTAGGGATTACCATTGACCGGGGTGGAGAATTAATCGTCAATGCTCCCTATGACTGTCCTTTAGCAATAATTGAGCAAATTGCCCTAGAGAAACGTTTTTGGATTTACACCAAACTGGCAGAAAAAGAATTACTTTCCCAAAATCGCTCCGAGAAAGAATTTGTCAATGGTGAAGGATTTTATTATCTAGGTCGTAGCTATCGCCTATTGCTAGTACCAGCAAAATCCCCCACTCCTCTACGCCTTTACCAAGGTAGATTCATGCTCAGGTCTAGTGAACAGAATCATGCTAGAGAGCATTTCATTTATTGGTATACACAACACGCAGAACTTTGGCTACAGCGTTGGGTCAATCTCTTCTCCCCCAGGTTAGGTGTAGCTCCTGGTATCATCAAAATCCAAGACTTGGGTTTTCGTTGGGGGTCATGTGGTACTGGAGGAAACCTTTATTTCCACTGGTTAACTATTCTCCTTCCACCCCGAATTATTGAATATATAATTGTTCATGAATTAGTGCATTTGCACGAATCGCACCACAATGAACAGTTTTGGAGGTATATAGAGCGTGTTTTGCCAGATTTTGGATTTAGGAAGCAGTGGTTAGCTGAAAATGGTAGTCGCTTTGTATTATGAGAGGTAAGTAAAATAATCATCTTTTGCAAATCTATAATTTCCGTATTAGTGTCAATAGGTCAAAAGTGATTATCTTGATGCTTATTAAGAATTTCACAAAGGCAGTTACAGGCAGCAGTAAGGCAATGTAAGATAACGGAGAATTGGATATTTACAAGCAATCTTGCCTTGTGCAGACCAAAATAATACAATGGTACTATATTGCAGTAAATCAACGTAATGAAAGGAGAGTTACTCAAACGGCTATTTAGAGCGATCGCTAGTGAAGATAAAACGGCGATTCAAAGTATGCTATCTATAGTCGTTGAGGAAGAGCGTAAAAAAGGACATACTCTTCTCGCTGAACAGCTCGAAAATATTGCTCACAAAAGTAATCGTCAATCTCCTCGTATTCCTCCTGAGAAACCTGCACTTTCACCTGATATATCTCGTGGTGCAATTCCGCCTGCATCTTCTAGGGAGGCTATTTCAAAAACACCTGATGCCCACTCTCTAACTTTACTGTCGAGTAAGCAGCGTTTTAACCATCCCTTCATTGTTACTATTCCTAGAGAGCGTTTGCGCCACCACATGGTTCTTTCAGATATTGTGGAAGAGCGTTTTCGCCGTATAGAAAGAGAATATGTTGCTCGTGACCGACTGGCTCATCACGGTTTACGCTACCGCCAAAAAATCCTACTC
>DATGXQ010000233.1:0-6751 GCA_035298905.1 Nostocaceae cyanobacterium
ATGTAAAAATTCACTTACCTTCTGATCAATTGATTCAGCAGTTGAGGGAATAATATCAGTTTTGACAATTAATGAAGATAAGTCAGCTAATTGATGTGAGAATAATTGATTAACTAAGCTCCGAATTGGTGGTAAATCTGAGTTATATTCTCGTGTATCTGTATGTCGCCCCACCAAAATAGACCTATCTACAGCTTTCACAAATTGAAGATTGGAAAGCCCAGGATTACTTTTAAGTAAGTTATTAATTTCCTCAGTTGACCAAAACCTCATTTTCATAGGCTGCTTGTAAATGGCTTCTGAAGATAAATAACTAATGCTGTAATCATGGAGATATGGGGGAATAGCATCTGAAGTTTCTGGCCAATATTGCGGCCATTCCAATGAAAATCGTCCCAATAAATCCAATATGACTAAACTGCCATGACCAGCAACACTAGCAATTTCTGATAGTATTTGCAACAACTGTGAGTCATCCAAATAAGATAAAGAACCGTAAGAGGATAAATATACATCGAAGTGTTTCTTCCATGAACCCAATCCATTACACAAATCATGTTCATGAAATTCTACATTTGGAGTGGCATGAAATAGCTCTTTACCTTTTTTAATCATGTCTGGGTTAACATCCAAACCCACATAATTATAACTAAATTTTCCTGATTGAAGAAAAGGAATTAGTTTATAACCCTGTCCAGTTCCACAACCCATGTCTAAAATTCTAATATTTTTCCGGGTGGAACATAGGGAAAATAGAGGAGCTTTTAAAATTAATTGAAATAGATAATCTTCCCAGATATTTCTAACATAATCATGTTTTTGATTTGGCCAGTTTCCCAAGTTATAGTTTCCATCAATTACGGCTTGTGAGTAAATACTTTGTACAGTCATATCTTTCTTCGCTTTTGTGATTATTTATCCTCGCTAAAGTATCATATTTAATTTGATTATAACAGCATAAATAATTATTTATTTTTAAATTTAATTTTAGTCTTTTTTTGAATACTAATTAAATTCTAGATTAAAAATATAAAAATTAGCCAAAACTCTATGATTAAAAATGTGGGTTAAACTAGAAAGAATGGTAATCAAATATAAGCCAATTTTGTTGGAGTTATAATAAATGAATATATAGCAATCCGATCTGAGTTGTGAACTGACTTTTGGAAAAAGGGAACAGGGAACAGGGAACAGGGAACAGGTAGCGTTAATAAATGATTTAGGATTGCTATACTAATACTACGTGATTTGATTGATACAGTCAAAACGTGAAATATACGTTCAAATCTGGACAAAGATAAATTAGCCCGTTCTTCACCCTTAGCATTTTTCATTTGTTCAATTAGCTGTTCTACTTCCTTAGCACTCGCCATCATTATTACCCTAGTTTTACTGTGATAGTAATTTCACATTGTTTTTTCTTAATAACCCTTACAAACATCATGAAAATTTCTAGATGAGCCTAAGCTGCTGCTTTCACATCTAACTGATGAAATTTAGCTAACATAAACTTGAACTGGGGTTTCTTTCCAGGCGTTCTGCGTGAGCTTTGTTCTTCCTTTGTTAAAGGAATTTTCAGAACCAATCCTTGATCTACGAGCGATCGCATATAGCCGCCCAATGCAGAACTATTCCAATGCTCCATTGCATGAGCTATATCTAACACTAACAAGCCATTGGGATATCTATCAAGAATTTGTAATATTTTCTCGCAGATACTATGGGGGATATAAAATTTTTCAATTTCTTGCTCTACTAAATTTTGTGCTACTAATTTAGCACTGGTTAAATCAGCGATATTTTCCCTGGTGATTATTTGTCCAAAGCCTTGGACTACAGCCTTGAACTTTCCATGAATAAAATAAACATTAAGGCAAATCAATTCACCAAGCCTAGCCCTCCATGACGTTGAGTTTAGCTGAATCCATTGGATATTTCTCAGCATAGTTGCTCATTCTTAATGCTTGGAATAGTGGATATTAAATAATAAATTATTAATTCTAGACAGTCAATAATTAAAATATAATTTTTATTCAGATCCTTAGCTTTAGCCAAAAGGGATGCTACAGCTGTATATCCCGTTGGTGGATGGTGGAAACACAATTTAAGAGAGGAAAGATGGAATAACACTGCTAGATATAGCCTCATCGTCTCTAACCGTGTAATCAATAAGTTTTAATGTCAATATTTATATGCTTGCTGCTACGAAAATTGCTGGAGCTATACCTATTATTACTTAGGTATTGGGTTTCATAACCATAAAAGTGCTTGTGACACAGCCAGCGACTAATATTACCTTCTCCAAACTTTAGTAAAAAATTTACAGAAAACTAGCCATGGCAAAATGGCTGCCGTATGTGATGGTGTGTATGTTGCCCAACCATCCTTTCAGGATGGTTGGGCAACAGCACCCGCTCCCGCGATCGCACAACACCCTCATAACCGATTACCTTGCTGGATTAGAGGAGCGATCTCCCAATACCCAATTCCTGATGATTTTGTTCTGGAGCAATGATTAACGAAATTCTGCTTAATTCACTGCCATTGGTAAGCAAGTCCACAGGGATATTCGCCAAGCAGGTGAATGAGAAGGATCAGGCTTTATTTGAGTTTCTGTTCAATCTCTCCGAGAAAAGATTTAGCACCGCCGCGAAGTATGTAGAATCTGCCACTGCCCTCACTAGCAAGCCATTCCAGAATTTTAGCCACAGCACTGGACTGACCTTAACCCTCCCGAACTTACTGTTCATGACCCACTCCCAGAAGCGATCGGCAACTCAGTTGCTCCAGAAATGATGAAAAACATCCTTCTGCCAGTTTTAAGGGTTTTATCACTGGTCGATCGCTAAAAAGTTTACGAAACGCAGTACACGGGGGAATTTTCGCGCTTGCCACCCCCCTTCAGTTTTCAAAGAAGCATCTACCACGCACACTTCCATGAGAACTCAAATGTTTCTACCATTAAATCAAATCATTACGGGTGACGCTTTTCAGGTGCTATCCCAAATCCCTGCAAACTCGGTTGACGCGGTGATCACTGACCCGCCGTATGGCACAACCGATATCGAATGGGATAAGGCCATAGACTTAGATTGTTTTTGGGAACAGGTAAACAGGGTAATAAAACCTGATGGGGTGGTGGTGGTTTACTCCAGCCAGCCTTTCACCACCGACGTTATCAACTCGAACCGCAAAAATTTTTGCTACGAGATTATCTGGGAGAAAACCATCGCATCCGGTTTTCTCAATTGGACACCCCACAAGTAAGCCAGTTGACCTGATGAAGTGGCTGGTTAATACTTACTCTCATCCTGGGGGAATAGTTCTTGACCCGTTCATAGGGTCAGGCAGTACCGCGCTGGCTTGCGCTGGAACAGGGCGGAATTACATCGGGATAAGCTGGTCTCCCTTCAAGTTGCACATTGAGGCAGGCAGAGGGGCAGAGGGGCAGAGGGGCAGAGGGGAGGGTCTACTGGTTTGGTAAACAAATTGGAATTATGCAATTTGTGTGAACAACAGCTTAGAACAAAATCCCGAATATGTACAACTGGCAAATGGCAGATTAATGGATGCGCTGGGAGTCGAACCCAGGCAACGAACTACAGTTTCCTGTAACGGTAGTCTGAACTAATAAGCCCAACTCAGTCCCGGACTGAGGTCACATCCGCATTGAGAACAGTTGACAATGGATCATCCATAGATAATCTCTGGGGATTCAGATTACAAGAAACTATGAACAGCTTCAAAATCCAAAAGCTCTTGTAAATTGGTTAGTTTAGACTTTTTTAATATTTGTGAGACAATAGATGGCCTAAATAGTTACTGAGTTAGTAACCCTCAACTCGGTAGAATATTACGGCAGTAGTATAGAGCAGGTGTATCCAGCCCGTGAAGCTATTTGTATATCACACTCCAGAATTGACCCCTACGGATCATGCGCCAGAATGCGCGATCGCTGTCGATGTCCTGCGAGCTACCAGCACAATGGCAACAGTTTTAGCGGCTGGCGGTGAAGCTGTACAGGTGTTCAGCGACTTAAATCAACTTTTAGCAGTGAGCGAACAATGGCCTCCAGAAAAACGTTTACGTGCTGGAGAACGCGGTGGCGCGAAGGTGGATGGCTTTGAGCTGGGTAACTCTCCCTTAGACTGCACACCAGAATTAGTCAAAGGACGACGTTTATTCATTAGTACCACTAATGGCACTCGTGCTTTACAAAGGGTACAAAATGCACCTATGGTCTTAGCAGCAGCTTTAATTAACCGTGCGGCGGTGGTGAATTTCTTGCTGGAAAAACAACCAGAGACAGTTTGGATTGTGGGATCTGGCTGGGAGGGGAGTTTTTCTCTAGAGGATACAGTTTGCGCTGGGGCGATCGCTCATAGTATTTGGCAACAAACTAACACATCCCTAGCAGAATTAGCCGGTAATGATGAACTTACCAGTGCGATCGCTCTTTATTCTCAGTGGCAAAATGACCTTTTAGGATTACTCCATCACGCTAGTCATGGTCAGCGCTTGCTGCGTTTAGAATGTCACGAAGACCTGAAATACTGTTCCCAAACAGATATTTTAGATGTTTTACCTATCCAACACGAACCAGGTGTTTTAAAAGGTCAAACCAGATAATTAACGGTTATTTTTGGCTGAGATTTACCCCTGATAGGCGGTGGCGATCGTCTAGAAGGGGTTAAATTTTAACTTGTTTCCCTAGACTTCATCAGAACCAAAAAATTTCATTTAGCTACATATCTAGTATTTGCTTCAAAATATTTACTAATTCTACATCAGGAGGACGTTTTTCAAATTGCTCATGATTATATATCCATAAAGGTATGATTTCGTAATCTACCTTATTAATTACATACATTAATCTTATTTGTCCAGATGCACCTTTAGAAAAAGTAAATTCTAACTTGTGAAACGTATATCCCTCTGGTAATTTTATTTTACCCGGTAAAGGTTCTTGTCGAGAATTCACCGGGTACTGATCATTAATCAACTCTGCCAAAATATCGAGAACTTTCTCAACAAAAGCATCCCCATGAATTTTTTTTAGTTTTTTAAGAGAACGTTGGAACTTATCGGCGGATTCGTTATTAATCGAGAAAGGAATTGAACCAGTCACGAATTTCTCCTTTATTATGAATACGCCGTTTTGCTTTGGAAGTACAAACGTCCTTCAAAATTTCAGACATTACTATTTGGTATGCAGGATTTTCACGCTCTATCCAATCTAGTTTCTCATGACCTAATGCTTTTAAATCCTCTACGGGAATAGGTTCAGTTGAACTCGCTTCAGGTGGTAAACCTTTGCGGGCTTTTTTCCAAGGAAACTCAACATGAGTCATACCACTTAATGTATAAGCATGATACACTCCAAAATTTTGCCAAACTTCTTCTAAAAGTTGTTTTTTATCATCAGGAATAAGCGATAAAACATCTTTATTGGGTATAGGTAATTGTTTTGCTTCAAACTCACTATAAAATCTGTATGCAGGTGGACAAACTGGGCCATAGCGCCATGCTTGAATTTCATTTTCAAACAATGGTTCATCATACATTGCTAAATGTAAGCTTTGCGCGTAATATAGAAGCTTTTGAACCTTCATGTTGGTCATTTCTGCTTCTACACCATCTTCATAAGCTCGAATAATAAAGTATTTAGCTATGTCTAGACAATTAGTCATAACTTAGACTCACAAATCAGTATCAAGTATTCATCTCCGTAAGTTTTGAAAGTGACTTACATATAATATTATAATCTAAAACGAAAAATTGGTATTCTTGTACTATTTGCTTTCAATAAAAGTATCTTTTAGCTCTGAAAAGTTGACAAACACTATAGCTTGAATACTAGATATTATTGTAATAACTGCATAATCGCCTCCGCAGCACCAAAACAATCGTAGGGAGTAGGTAAGTAATAGGTTTTGTATGGTTCTAAGGGGGAAATGTCCTCATCAGCATCTAAGTCTTCTGCTAAAATACGGATTAACTTGAGTTTTTCTAAAGCAGAAAGTTGACGAATCATAGGAAGTAACTCTGTTAGAGTCATTTTTTAATCCTCATCTCTGTTTCTAGAATATCATGAAGATTGAAACTTTAAAAAAACGCTTAGATAAAAATCGTCCGATGACTACTGTAACAATTCGGATACCTGAAGATGTGGTAGAAGATTTAAAGAGAATTGCACCAATACTGGGTTTTTCAGGTTATCAGCCTTTAATTAAAGCTTATGTTGGACAAGGACTGAGAAAACATTTAGAAAGATTAGAAAATAACAATATTACTGCTTTAGTTGCTAGTTTAAAACGTCGTGGTGTCAGTGAAGATTTAATTAATGAAGCACTTGCAGAAGTTATAAATAGTTAGTGTAACTGAACAAAAGAATTACCAACTTAAAATATGAATTTTGACCTTCCTGATGTTCTGATTCCCGATACCGCGCTTTCTGTCTCAGGACTAACTGACTATTTGCGCTTGCTGTTAGAACAAGATGAACACCTGCGACAAGTTTGGGTAGTGGGTGAGGTTTCTAGCACAAATCAGCATCGCAGTGGGTTATTTTTTACACTGCAAGACCCGGACGGAACGGCGGCTATTAAGTGTGTGGCTTGGACGAATCAGTTAGCAAAATTGGCACAAGTACCAGTTCGCGGTGAACAGTTGATTATTTTGGGCAGTATTAGGTTATACCCACAACGAGGAGAGTATCAATTAACCGTATGGCAAGCTTTACCGGCGGGGG
>DATGXQ010000234.1:0-16678 GCA_035298905.1 Nostocaceae cyanobacterium
CTCATTTGTCCGTTGTGGTAGTAACCCTTGGCTTTGGCAAAAGCAGGATTTTCAATAACTTGCAGATATTCATCCCAAGTTGCTTTTACCCAAGTGTCAGTAGGTAATTGTGTCTGCATTTTGCTCATATATGCTGAGTAATATATTAATACTAATTATACACTTTGCAGCCTTAAGCAGATAAAGAAGTTTCGACTTTACCAAAACGGCGATCGCGTTTTTGAAAACTTAACAAAGCTTGATGAAATGCCAGGCGATCGAAATCCGGCCAAAATATATCAGTAAAGTATATTTCTGTATAAGCTAACTGCCACAAAAGAAAGTTACTTAAACGCATTTCGCCACTGGTGCGAATTAGTAAATCTGGATCTGTTGTATCTTTTGTATAAAGGTGTTTTGTAAAAAGATTTTCATCAATATCATTTAAATTAATTTCTCCACTTTTCACTAATTCTGCTATTTGTTGGCAACCGCGAATAATTTCTTTTCTACTACCATAATTCACAGCCACATTAAAGTTAATCCCTTGGTTCTGACAAGTTTCTGCTACTGAATGCTGCATTTCTCTTTGTAAAGATTGAGGTAAAATTGACAAATCACCTAAAAAAGAAATTTTCACACCTTCTTGGTGCATTTGCACTAACTCTCGCTTTAAAAGTTTTTCAAATAACAACATTAAAAAATCAACTTCTTCCGTAGGTCTGCGCCAATTTTCTGTAGAAAAAGCATAAGCTGTTAATGTTTTAATTCCCCAATCTTTACAACAGCGTAATAACTCTTTCAAAGTTCTTGCACCTTGGCGATGTCCAGCTACACGAGGTAAACCCCTTTGTTTTGCCCATCTACCGTTACCATCCATAATGACAGCGACATGTTGCGGTAATTTATTTGGGTCTAAATCAGTTGGTAATGTTTTATTCATTGCTGATTAATAATTTAGCCATTTTTCATTAACAAGTCGGGTGCGTTATACCAATTCAAAATTCAAAATGCAAAATTCAAAATTAAGAAAGCCAAGTTTAACAATGGTTTCTAATCTTGGATCTGTTGCGGAGTTTTATAGAATTGGTATAAGGTGTATTATCAATATTTGGAAATAAACAATAGCTGATTTTTCCGCCCTAACGCACCAAAAATTTTTCACTCAATTTCACTAAAAGGTACACCAAACAAATCTTGTAAATAATCTGGCGTTAAACTCCTATGCCAACTCCACAAACGCCGCATTACTAAACTAAAAGTCAAAATCAAAGTAGCTTTATTTGTCAAAGTCCAAGCGTCCCAATTTAGTGTGACCATCATCCGGCGTAAGGTACGAACTAAGCTATTACGTTCGTAATTTTGAGAGCGAGTTTTGAGCAAAACTTTAGTAACTTTGAGCAAAGAAGTATCAGGATAAGCCCAAGTACCAAAACCCCAGAATTTAGTCATGTGATTAATTTCATCTTGGACTAATTCATCTAAAACTTCTTGCAATGCACCAGTAGAATAAATCATCATCCATAAATAAAGACAGGTAGCACCATATTCAGTTGCAACCCGATGTAAACCATGATGATATAAATCTTTATAGGGGTCATGTGTTGGTAGATAACCTCTAATTTTTCGCAGTTTTGGTGTAACTTTCTCGCCTGATAATTGGGTATAAATTTTCAGTAAAGCTGGTGTATGTTGACGTTCTTCTTTTTCCCATAAACCAGGTTCTAATAAATTATCATTTTCGTCCACAACTCCACCAACAAACCACGCCATTTGTGGATGTAATTTTTCTAAATATTTCCGGCTAGTTTGGGTATAGCCTCGAATCGGTGCTTCTGTGTCTAATGCACCCACAAGAATAGATAAAAATATTTCTGGTTGAATACCAATTATTTGTTCGCGGTTAATAGCTTGCCAATTAATATGTTTCCAGGGACGGGGTTGAGGATTTTGAAATTGTAGGGGTAAATCTTGCAAGCGATCGCGCAAAATTTCCAGTGTGAGATAATGATCTATTAATGATTTAATCCGACGTTCTAATTGCCAGTAATTAGGGTGTTGGTAGCTTGCACCTGCTAAGTCTGCGCTAACTGGGTTAAGTGTGTTAACCATAGATTTGGATGTTGATTTTTTAGCACTTCGCTCAGTTTAAGCAATCCTTCTATGATTTGTCAGTCGGGTAAAAAGTCGGAAATAAGTTTTAATATATCTATATATGTGATTAAGTAAAATTCCGGTTGTGTAAAAGTAAGTTAATAAATAATTTTCATACTTATAAACAAATCCTCATAGCAGTTGGCAAGTGGGGAGAATACAAATGTAAGGATTCAGAATCCAGAATCCAGAATCCAGAATAAGAGAGAATTGGAGAATCAAGCTAAATGATTTTGGACGAATATGACTAACCTCTATTCTTTGTATAATAACTACTCTGACTCCTGACTCCTGACTCCTGAATTCTTACATACAAATTGAAAGTAGGAACGCAGCATTAGAAATATTGTTGTCAAAGCGAAATCTGATTTATGCTGTGTCACCCCATTGCAAAAATCGGGTAAAAAGTCGGATTTGCAAAAAGTGATCCGAAAAGGGGGAAAATAAAACTGTAGATTAATGTGTTCTGTTCACCTGTTTTTAATGGAATAATGGATGCTGAAGTAGCTTTAGGATGGTTAGATTCTGTAATTCCTACTCAAACTGGAGAAAGGTTAAGCGATTTACAAAAAGTGATTCTTCAGCAGGTTTGGCTAGGTTATAAATATTTAGATATTGCTAATTATTATGGATGTACTGAGGGACATGTTAAAGATGTCGGTGCTGATTTATGGAAGTTATTATCAAAAGTATTAAAACAGAAAATCACGAAAAATAATTGTCGGTTAGTTTTAGAAAAATGTGTTACAAAAACGAGAATTATTTCTAGTTTTTTAGATCATCCTAATTTAAGTGAAACCCCTACCTGTACTCCCTCTCCGCTTGTAGAAAGAGGGGAATTTTCGCATTTTATTGGTAGAGAAAGTGCTATTGCTAATCTCAATACTTTAGTAAATCAAAATGCTAAGGTGATTGTGATTCAAGGGGAGGGAGGTTTAGGGAAAACAACTTTAGCCCAGCATTTTTTACAAACCCAAGGTTTTGATTTAGTTTTAGAATTATTAATGGCTAAGGAAACACAAAATATTACTCCCGCAGAAAGAGTTGTTGAAGAGTGGTTAAAACAAGATTTTCATGAAGAACCAGGAATAGAATTTGGTGTTAGTTTGGCAAGATTAAAACGTCAGTTACATCAGCAGCGTATGGGAATTTTAATTGATAATTTAGAACCTGCGTTAGATTCTCAAGGAAAGTTAATTAGTTCTCACCGCAATTATGTGGAATTATTGCGAATTTTAGCTGATGCTAGGGTGCAATCTGTGACTTTAGTTACTAGCCGCGATCGCTTGTGTGAACCTGGGCTAAATATTGAACATTATCGCTTACCTGGTTTAGATTTTTCTGCATGGTGTAAGTTTTTTATCAATCGAGGACTAAATGTTAATTTACCTACTTTAGAAAGTATTCATCATGCTTATGGTGGAAATGCCAAAGCAATGGGTATTTTGTGCGGTTTAATTCAAGAAGATTTTGATGGTGATATGGTTACATATTGGCAAGAAAATCAAGCCGATCCTTTAGCATTTACAGATTTAAAGAATTTAGCAGTTAGTCAAATTAATCGTTTACAAAGTTTAGATTTTCAAGCCTATCGCTTACTATGTCGATTAGGATGTTATCGTTATCAAGATATATCTAAAATTCCCTCACAAGGGTTATTGGCTTTACTTTGGGATGTACCAACTAGCCAACATCGACAAATTATTAATTCTTTAAAAAATCGCTCTTTAATTGAATGCCAAAAAGGCGAATATTGGCTGCATCCGGTGATTCGGGCTGAGGCGATCGCGCGTTTACGTCAAAGCGATGATTGGGAAATTACTAATCACAAAGCTGCGGAATTTTGGACAGCGATTATTACTAAAATTGCTACTTTTAAAGATGGTCTTAAAGCATTGGAAGCATATTATCATTATATCCAAATCAATGAATTTACACTCGCAGGTAAAGTGATTTTGAAAAGTCGTAATAATCAATGGCGACAATTTTTACCTCTTGGTAGCACCCTTTATCGTATGGGTTTAATTCAACCAGTTCTTACTGCTATTACCCAAGTTATTAATAACACTGAATTTGAGCAAGATTTAATTGAATTATATAATATTTTAGGTGATTTATATTGGATTACAGGTAAAATAAATTTAGCGATTTCCTGCCAAGAAAAAACAATTAATCTAGCAACTCAAGCTTTAAAAGCTTTAGTTCCTCAGCCAGAAAATAAACATAAGGTTTATTATTTACGCATGTTAGAGGTAGATTCTCTCTTAAGTATTGGTCTTTATAAAATCGATTTAGGTGAATTGGAAGCATCTGCAAATTTATTTACACAAATTATTTATCTAGTACAAAATACATCTCATCATTCTTGGGCAGAAAAAGCATCTGTCTGTTTAGCTTTGGTTAATTCTTATCTAGGGAAACGAGAAGCAGCCTATTTATTAGCAGATGTAGCATATCAAAATATTACCACAAAAAAGCCTGTGGAACAAACAGGAAGATTTGCTTACTTTATCCAAATTTTGGGACAAACTTATGTAAATTTAGGTGAATTTAACAAAGCTAATCAAATGTTGAATCAAGCTTTGACTTTTGCCCAAGAAAGTCATTATCTACAAGTAAAAGCTAAAACTCTCAATGGTTTAGCAGAAATTTATCGTCAACAAGGTAATTTTCCTTTAGCTTTAAATCATCATTTCCAAGCAATCGAAATTTTAGATCAAATTGGTGCTAAATGTGATTTAGCAGAGGCTTATTTTCAATTAGGTTTAACTTATAGGAAAATGGGAAAGTTGCCTGAAAGTCAGGTTAATTTTCAGCAAGCAATACAACTATTTACAGAAATAGAAGCACCGAGGAAAATTCAAAATTCAAAATTCAAAATTCAAAACACAAATTAAGAAAGTAGAATGTGACTCGACAGATGATACTAAAATTCTTTATGAAGTTGTGCTTTATTGCCCCACAGGCTAGAAGCCTGGGGCTACCAGAACAAAGCCTGCCTACGCAGGCTAATTAATTGTATCTTCATCAATAAATGGTATAAATCCTATTTCATTATTTCCTTTCTTTCTCTTCGTCTCCTTGTATGGAGTTAGTGGAAATTTTTGATGCTACTGTCACCAGGGTAAAAAAGGGGTTTGATACCAATTCAAAATTCAAAATTGGGAAAGTATGATTTTACAAGGTTTTGCTAGTTTACTTATGGTACTTTCTTTTCGTGAATTGGTATGAGAAGAGGATTTAGTATGACTAAATAGCAGAATAATGGTGCGTTAAGGAACGCACACTACAGATAGAAAATCTTTAATTTTTAATTTTTAATTTTTAATTCTCCTCACCTTCTCACAACTACTTGAAAAGAATTTAAGTAACCATTGATGGTTTTATCTAAAGTCTTTTGTTGCTTTTGAGAAACTACTGCTGTGACTTGATACAAGCGTCCTTCTGCAAAATACATTCTAGTTTTAGTAATATTTTTTCCCGGATTTATATACTCAATTTCTCTACCGGGTTGACCATTAGAACTGCGGATATTACGCTGGTTAATTAATGTGCTTTGGGTAGTTTTTAAAGCACCTTCCTGTGCTTGATTGAAGATTTCTTGAGGACTGGTTAGTTTAGCATAATCGTAAGGAAATTCATTGTAAGTGACTATATATGCCACTTCCTGTTGTATTGGTACAGCTGTAAATATTCGTAATTGAATTTCCCCCATGTGGGTTTTTTGAATTTGTGTTTTCTTGGCTGGTATTCCCGGCATTAACACATAAAAACTCTTATCTGGTGGAGTAAATACCTTCCATTTTGGCTGTACTATTTTGGGAACAGTGGGTTTTTTGTCGGGGATAACTGGTTTTTTTTGATTAGTGGTTGGCTTCTTTGGTGTAACTCTAGTTTTACTAGGAGAAGCTGTCGGTTTTGGTTGACGCACCTCAGCTACAACATACCCACTGTAAACAAAAGTAGCAAGAATGAAAGGTAACAAAAATCGGCTAGTCATAGTTTTAGCATGAGCGGATGCAGACTTTACTTTTGTGCTAGTTATAACCTAGAAGCGCACAAAGCAGCACCAACTAAACCAACTTGTTGATTAAGAATTATATGCACTGGAATATCTTCCAAAATTGGGCGCATTCTGCCTTTTTGGGTAAAATTGAGCAGGAAACTACCGTTTTGCATCAGGGGCAAAATTTTGGGAGCGATGCCACCAGCAATGTATAATCCCCCGTATGGTAGGAGTTTGAGGGCTAAATTTCCGGCTTCTGCACCGTAAGCTTCGATAAAAATTTGTATGGTTTGTTCTGAGAGGCGATCGCTTCTCTCTAGTGCAGCTTTCCCAATCACCGCACCCGGATCTATTGTTTTCTCTGCTTGTCCGGCTTCCTGTTCCCATGTCTTCACTGCTTGCGCGATTTCTGGGGATTCGGTGGCTATTTGGCGATCGCGCAAAAATTGGTAAATCGACACAATCCCCAACCCTGAAACCACTCTTTCTACTGAAGCGCGACCAATTCCGTGCTTATCTAGTAAATATTTTAACAGTTGGAACTCTAATTCATTGCGGGGTGCAAAGTCTGCGTGTCCACCCTCGGAGGGAAAAACTTGATAATAGTTCCCCTGTTTAATCATAAAGCCTTGTCCCAACCCAGTCCCAGCGCCAATAATCCCTATGGGTGCATCTGGTTGGTGTTTACCAACTTGTAAGGTGTGAAAATCTTGTTTAGTTAACCCTAGAATGCCATAACCTACAGCAGCAAAGTCATTAATCAGGGAAACAGCCCCAATATTCAGTTCTTGAGTTAACCTATTTGTATCTAAGTACCATGCTAAGTTGGTCAACTTAGCCGTATTATTGACCACTGGCCCAGCGATCGCAAAACAAGCTTTTTCGGGTGTTGGTGAGTTGGCTTGAGTCAAAAATTTCTGTACCAATGGGACTAAATCAGGATAATCTCCACTGCGGAAACTATCCTCATAAATAGTCTGTAACCCTGGTGAGTCGGAAACTTCCACCAATCGCAAAATCGTTTTTGTTCCGCCGATGTCTCCTGCTAGTAACAAAGTCATAAAATTTATCAGCCAGTGATTTACTTTTTTGTAGTCAGGTATACTGATAGCAATACCCGCTCAACTTCAACTATAGATTTACACAAATCGCACCATTTTTTCGACTTGATGCAAATGTGAAGTATCTCCTTTTAGTTCTAGCAACCATTGTGATTCATGGCGTACCACTTTTACTAGAGAACACAAAGAAGCTTTCACTTCATTTTTAGCAACTTCTCCCACCAGTCCCATAGCAGCACCCAGCACAGAAGCACCATGTGCTACCAATAAAATATCATTGGGGTAGAACTCCGCAGCTAAACATCTCGCAGTTTGTCCAGAACGTTCCCGCACTTGTTCATGAGTTTCTGGATATTTTGCAGCAATACGCGATGTATAGCTAACATCAATTCTGGGATATAATTCAGCTAAAGCTGGAGTTGATAGCCTTTCTGGTTCTTCGGTCATCCACTCTGGATTTAACCATTCACTCAAGCCAGTTTCTAGTTTAATCGGTAAGTCCAGTATTTCTGCTACTGCGTTAGCGGTTTGGACAGTCCGCAAAAACGGAGAAGCAAATATATGCGTGATTTTTTCCCTTTTGAGTCTGTTAGCTAGTTGTTGCGCTTGTATCATTCCATCATCTGATAAATGTGGATCATAGCGTCTTTCGGCAGTCAGAAACCAATCAGGGTTTACAAAGTCGATACGGTTAGCGTGTCTTGCTATCCAGACTGTTTGACTCATGGGTGTATACTTAAGATAGATGAATTTTGCTGAAATCACCCAAAAGGCAGGGTATCAGTCTTAATATAAAGCAAATTTGTCACATTTTTTAATTTTCTTAACCGTCCTGAAACTCAAACCATCTCAAAAATAACTAGACATTATCCTTAACCCGTTTTAACGGGTTTTAGCTTTAAGCAGGAAATTGATTTCACGGCTTTTTTAAAACGATATCAACTAATAAATCTAAATCAATCTTTTCTGTTTGCTGACAAAGCCAAACCATTCATTTAATTCTTAGTCAATTCTCGATAAGTTACTAATATTTGCAACTTTTATAGACTTTTTATTTTTATGTTATGATTACGCAGGACATAGCAATGCTATGTCCCTAAAAAGAGACTAGAATATTAACTATCTAACGCTTCTGACTAAGAAGTTAGACTGACCGCAACTAGAACGCGATCGCCTCAAAATTTCTTCACTACAACCTATGGGTTGACCATCTTTGGAATAACAAATTAAAACTTCTTGTAAAAATCTCCCTGAACCTGAACAACTGGGTGCAATTCCATCGGCATTAAAACCTCGATTTGCACTCACAAACGCATTTTTAAATTCTTGATTGGTAATACGGAATGGTTGACTCGGACGATTATAAGCTGTAGGAATCACCACAGATTCCTTTATCTTTTTGGAGAATGCTAAATATTGATCAGGAGTTTTACCAGAACAAGTACCATGTTTTTCCCATTCATGATCAGAAAGCGTTGCACTGGGAAATAAACCTGCATACTTTTTCTTTAAAGCTGCTGGTAATTTTCCATTAGTACAATTAGCTGGAAAGCCTTTCTTATATTGTGGCCATAAACCATGTAGCACAAAACCAAGTTTTTTTCCTGAGTTACATTGACCTGGATCTGGTCTAGGTGCTGTAGCGCAATAGTCCGGCGACCAGGATAATGCTAACACATAAAAATCAAATTTACCAGGAGTACCGCGATTTTGAGCCAGCGCAGCATGAGGAATAATTAAGCTAGTAATTAATAAAGATGTTGTTACTGCAATTTGCTTAATCTGCATATTCAAATCAGTTGTTGTTATGCAAAAGTGATAAAGAACACATTACTGCATTTGCACAACAAATAAAATAGCTAAACGTGAATTTTTACAAATCACAAAACTTAATATAGTAATCCGATTTGATTTTTGAAAAAAACTCAGTACAACTCGTCCTCTCTTTCCTGTTCCCTGTTCCCTGTTCCCTGTTCCCTTGCCTACAGAATTAATTTCACAACTCAAATCAGACTGCTATATTATGCAAATTTTATTGATAATTTAACCATCCAGTAAAGAAAATAATTCTCCTACTGTTAACTGTAAATCGCTCAGAAATTCGGGAACTGGTAATATTTGATTTTGATTGTCTAAAACTTCGATAGTTTGATGCGGTGGATAAACTAAAACAGACTCTTCCTCTGAATTAATTAACCAACCTAAACTGCTACCATGTTTCAGACAATGTACAATATTCTTGTTTACTCTGGTAATATTTTGATCAGGTGAAAGAATTTCTATTGTCCAATCGGGATATATAGGAAAAATATTAGCTACTCTTCCTTTTTCATTTAAAGGAATTCTTTCCCACTTAAATACAGTTACATCTGGAACAATTGAACGACCTCCAAATGTACAGCGTAATTCTGGAAAAGCACGAGCAATTTTTTGAGGTTTAAAAATACTATTAATTAGGCTAACTAATTCGCCTTGCAGTGTGCTATGCTGTCCTTGAGGTATAGGTTTTTGAATGATTTGACCATCGATATATTCACTGGCTGGTTTTGTTTCTGGGAGTTGTAAAAACTCTGCTAAAGTTAAATTACGAGATGGTGATGTAACCATAGTTTTTCACCTTGCCAAAGTTAACCTAAATAAGCCTGTTTCACTCTTTCATCAATAATTAAATCTGCTGCTACACCGGATAAAGTAATAGTTCCAGCCTCTAATACATAACCTCTATCCGCTATTTGTAAAGCTAAGTTAGCATTCTGTTCTACTAACAAAATTGTGACACCTGTCTCTCTTAAATTTTGAATAATGGTAAAAATTTCTCTGACTATTGCAGGTGCTAAACCTAAACTTGGTTCATCTAAAAGCAGCAGTTTTGGTTTACTCATTAAAGCCCTAGCAATAGCTAACATTTGTTGTTCACCACCGCTTAATGTTCCGGCTAGTTGATTCCGTCTTTGTGCTAATCTGGGAAATAACTCAAATTGTTCTTGAATATCTAGCTTAATCTGGCTGTGATCGTTACGAATATAAGCACCTAATATTAAGTTATCAAATACTGTTTGCTTGGCTAATATTCTTCTACCTTCTGGACAATGAGCTATACCTAATTTAACTACTTCATGGGCTTGACGGCGATTAATATTTCTGCCATGATAAAGAATATTTCCACTTTGAATATTAACTATTTTTGAGATAGCGCGGAGAGTGGTAGTTTTACCAGCACCATTAGCACCAACTAAGGTAACAACTTCCCCTTTATAGATAGTTAAATTAACTTTTTTGAGAGCTTTAATCCCACCGTAACTAATATTCAGGTCTTGCAATTCTAAAATAATTTCATCCATCTGCGGTTATTCTTCTCCTAAATAAGCTTCAATTACAGCCGGATTATTCCTCACAACAGCCGGTTCACCCAAAGCAATTAATTGTCCAAAATCTAGAACAGCAATGCGATCGCACAATCCCATTACCAATGGTACATGATGCTCAATTAAGATAATCGTTAAGTTAAAGCGATCGCGCAAATCCCGGATAAACTCACTTAGTTGCTGCTTTTCACTGGGATTCATCCCTGCTGCTGGTTCATCTAGAAGTAAAACTCTCGGTTCTAACGCTAAAGCGCGTGCAATTTCTAAGCGACGCTGATCACCATAAGCAAAATTTTTGGCTTTTTCCTGTGCGCGATCGCCTAAACCAATCAATTCTAATAATTCTAAAGCCTTATTTCTACTCTTCTCCTCCTCTAAATTATTTAAGCCAATCATCCCTGTGAATATATTACTTTTATTATGTAAATCTCTAGCAATAATTACATTTTCTAATGCAGATAATTCTCCAAATAAGCGGATGTTTTGAAACGTTCTCGCAATCCCTAAATCAGCAATTTGGTAAGGCTTTAACTGAGAGATTTCTACACCTCGATATAACAAATTTCCCTCAGATGCAGGAATCAAAGCCGTAATTAAATTAAACAAAGTAGTTTTCCCTGCACCATTGGGGCCAATTAAGCCAAAAATTTCATCTTGATTAACAGCAAAGGAAACATTATTTACCGCCACTAAACCACCAAATCGGCGAGTTAATCCTTTAGCTTCTAGAATTACATTTGTTGCTTGTAAATCTGGCATATTATTCTAAATTATTTTGAATTTGTTTTCCGGGGCTGCTTAAAAATATCAGGGCTTATTAAACCTTGAGGAAAAAAGATTGTTCCTATGACAATTAATATACCAAAAATAATTAATCTTCCATCCCGTAAAAAATGCGCTAACCAATCTGGTAAATTACCCGTATCTGCTAAACTCCTTAAAACTTCTGGTAAAGCTGTAAAAATCATTCCTCCCACAACCGAACCGACAAAAGTTCTAGAACCACCAATCAACACAAAAGTTAAATAAGTGATACTAGCATCAAATGTACCTTGTCTAGCATTCCAAGTATTTAGAAAATGGGCGCTAATCACACCAACTAAACCCGCTAAAATCGCTCCTAAAGCAAAAGCTAAAACCTTGTAGTAAGTCGGGTTAATCCCCATTGCACCAGCAGCTAATTCATCTTCTCGAATCGCTGTAAACGCTCGACCTACTTTGATTCTTTCCAGACGATAAAACAACAACATAATAATGCTTAATAATGGCATTACTAGCCATAAATATTCAATGGGAGTTTGGAAAGGTTGGGGAATACCAAAAATTCCCACTGCACCGCCTGTAATTTCTAAATTGAGGGAAATTACCCGTAAAACTTCCACAAAAGCGATAGTCGCTATTGCTAAATAAATTCCCCGCAATCTTAAAGCTGGTATTCCTACAAACACACCCAATAAACCGCAGACAATACCAGCAATTAACATTTCTAATAATAGCCAATGAATGGGAAATAGATTGCTATCATTAGGAAAAACTTTAGTGGAGAAAATAGCGGCAATATATCCACCAATAGCATAAAATCCAGGGCTGGCTAAAGATAACTGTCCTGTCATTAAAGGTAAATAAATAGACAGTCCCACCAGCGCACCTAAAATCATGGAAATAATGACAGAACCGTAAGTTGAAAAAAAATCATTCATAGAGATAGGGAACAGGGAACAGGGAACAGGGAACAGAGTTGAAAGTCTCTTGGTATATTGCTTTATTCCTAAAATTTGTACCTCATTTACTTGCAATCTACTGTAAGTAGAGACGTACCAGGTCACGTCTCTACACCGTGAACGACTAATTAATTACACTTTTTGCACAAAACGCCGTCCTAGTAAACCTTGGGGTCTAACTAGCAACATAATAAATAATATGCCAAAAGCGACAGCATCTTTGTAGCCGGAGTATTCAGCCGGTACTAAAGCCTCTATCACTCCAATCAATAAACCACCCAAAACTGCACCGGGAATGCTACCTAAACCCCCCAAAACAATTACAGCTAAACCTCTTAAACCAAAAGCAATACCAAAATAAGGCCCGGAAATACTCACACTAGAAGCTACTAAACTTCCTGCTAATCCTGCTAAGAAACTGCTAATAAAAAATGTCAGAATAATAAAGCGATCGGTATCTATTCCTAACAAACTAGCAGTTACTTGATCTTCCGCGATCGCTTGCATTGCCTTACCATACTTGGTATAATTAATAAAGTAGGTAAGGATTGCCACAATCACCATAGAAACCGCAAAAATTATTAACTGTACGGTACGAATAGGAATCGGTTTTTCTGCACTACCAAAATTAATCGCGGCGGGTAAATTGCCAAAAGTATCAGCAGGAAAATTATAACTTTCTGCACCTACTAAATATTGAATTATATTCACAATTACCACCCCCACACCTAAGCTAGAAACTACGGTCAGCAATGAATCTGAACCTTGACGGCGTAAAGGTTGAAAGGCAATTCTTTCCATAATTACCCCCACTAATCCCGCCAAAATACTACCTAGAATTAAGGCCACAGCAAAGGGTAATTTTAGAGGTAAATTAGCATTAGCCAACACGCCACTAAAACCAAAATTACCGCCCATTAGGGTATAAGTAAAATATGCCCCCAAGGTAAAAATTGCCCCGTGAGCTAAATTGATAATCCCCAAAATGGAATAAACTAAGGTATATCCTAAAGCGAAAATAGCGTAAACACTGCCAATGGATAACCCATTTAACAACTGCTGCAAAAATATAACTATATCCATCTGCAATTATTTAATGAATGAAAATCTACCTTGATTACCATCTGCATTAACTTTCATCTGTGCTACATAAAAATCTTTTTGCACAACTTCACCAACAGGTGTAAAAGAAATTTCACCTATAGGGGTATCATATTTACCAACAAGAATTTGTTTATTTAATTCTGTTCGCAATTGTGGTAAAGGTAATTTATTAACCTTGGTTTTTTGATCTAATGCTTTGAGGGCTTCTACATAAACTTGTACAGCAGTAAAAGCTTGGGCGCTAAATTGAGGTGGTTCTTTCTTGTATTGGCTACGATATGTTTCGCGGAAGAATTTGTTAATTTCATTGGGATGATCTGGGCTGTAAGCTTGAGCAATTAATACCCCGTCGCACAATGCCTTACAAACTGAGAAAGTATTAGATGAATTTAAACCATTACCACCAATAATTAAACCTTTATAACCCAGTTCTTTTAATTGTCTAACTAAGTTACCACCATCAGTAGCCAAACCAGAAATAATTACTAAATCTGGTTTTAAGTTAATGGCGTTAGTAGCTTGGCTTTGAAAATCAGTGTCGGTAGTTTGGAACTTTTGCACTGTGACGATTTCTAAACCTAAATCCTTAACTGTTTTCTGAAAAATTTCTGTTTCTGATTTGTTAAATGCGTCATTTTGGGCATAGAAAACAGCAACTTTTTTAATTTGCGGATTTTGTTTAAGTGCTGCTTTGACTGAGTTTGGTGCTACGATAGAAACAGGTGAAGATACACGAGCAATATAATCACCAATTTCAGGTATTCCTTTCGCAGTGTTTGATGCTCCAACTACTGGGATTTTTGCTCGTTCAGCAATGGGGTCAGCGCTAAAAGCTTGTTGTGATAAAGTAGGGCCAATAATTCCTACAACTTTATCTTTATTAATTAAAGTTTGAAAAGCATTAATTGCTCCTGCTTCATCTCCGCTAGTGTCTTGAAACACTAATTTAATTGGTGTCCCATTTACACCACCTTTGTCATTAAAATACTTTTCGGCAATTTTTGCCCCAGCGACCCCTTCTTGACCAAGTAAAGCCACGTTGCTAGTTTGGGCAAAAGCCACACCGATGGGAATAGTCCCAGAAGCAGTAGTACTATTGGTGCTACTATTTGTAGAGTTGGGTGTAGTGTTACCACCACCGCAAGCTGTAAGCAGGATAGTAGTAGCGGCTAGAATTGCAGTTGTCAGCGCAGCAGGTTTTTTCATAAAAAAGCAAGATAATCAGGGAATCATATTTATTTGACCACAAAGACAAAGCTTATAAGTAGATATCAACTGAAAATTTCTCACCTGCGGCATTTAGTATCTTCTATTCTTGGGGGGAAATTGGTTCTAATGCTGGAGATTCCGCCATAAATTCAATTATACCTTGCTGACATAGAATTTTTACCCATGCTTTTGTGCAAGCATAATAGATGTGATTCACTTCGCCCACCCAGTTGTGATATTTAGACTCTGGGGAATTGATGCGAATTTTATCTCCAACCTGCCAACGACAGTTAACTGCTGGTAATAAATAACTACCACTGTCAGACCAAATTAGTAAAGATGGGTCATCTATGGATAGTTCGCAGCGACTAAAGTTAGTGTACGAACCAGCAGGATAGGGAGAATAAATTTTTGTGCTTTCTTGTCCAGGTACAACCACACCTACTACTTTATTTTTGACATATTCAACACGGTAAATTCTGCCGCAATAACTAACTAAAATACCAGGAAATAAATCATTGCTCGTTGCTTTCCTGAGTCTGGGAACTGCTAACAACATATATTTATAAGTGGGGAATTTAGATTACATCCCCAACTTTCAAAGTTTGCCCTTCTACAGTTACTTCATCGCTTGGTGTTAATTGCCTTCCTCGTCGGGTTTCCACTGTGCCATTGACTTTGACATCACCGTTCTGAATGATCAGTTTGGCTTGTCCTCCAGTTGGGGCTATCCCCACCAACTTTAAAAATTGGTCAAGTTTAATCATGTTGCTATTTACCGAAAAAATTACCTGGCGTTTTACTCAAACAGTAATCCGTTCTTGAATTTTTAATTTTTAATTTTTAATTTTTAATTCCCTCCTTATTCTTTGGCAATCACTATATCATTAGATTTGATCACCGCATAAGCTTCTTCTCCTTCTTGCAGTTCTAACTCTTCGGCAGAGACTCTGGTAATCATAGAAGTTAACTCAACTTTGTGAACGATTTCTAATGTGACTTCGGTATTGACTGCACCGTTAACTACTCGTTTGACTACACCTTTGAGAACATTACGCGAACTTACTTTTAATGGTTTCTTGGGAGTGGTAATTGCTATTTGCCGAGTATCTGTTTCTGTTCTCTCTTCTGGAGTTGGTAATGATGTTGATGGAGAAGAAGATTTAGAAAGACCCCGCACCAGTTCCCGCAAAATCTCTGTTTTTGTACGCTGCGAGTGCTGACAGAACTCTTCTAAAATCTTTCTCTCTTCTTCGGAAGTTTGAAATGTTACCCAGCCTTGTTCTTTTCGTGGCATAATATTACCAATTAAGTTAGTATTTCCAGTGTTATTGTTATAATCCTAGCAAGGGTAAATCTGTTGATTAACTCCATACCAACTTATTTATAACTTGGATGTGCTGCTTGTGAGCGATCGCCAAAATAGCTTTGAGGAAATCATCACTCAGGATGTCATTGTCTTGTCAGAAGGGAAACAACAGGAAGTTGACGACAATCGGGAAAAAGTCCAAAAACAGGCGGCTCTACACTTTGTAATTTTACTTGGTTTTGTTAGTCTTTGCGCTGATGCTACTTATGAGGGTGCGCGCAGTATCACTGGTGCTTATTTAGGTATTTTAGGAGCTAGTGGGACTGTTGTCGGTTTAGTTGCTGGCGTAGGAGAATTAATTGGTCATGGTTTGCGCTTAGTCACAGGTTACATTAGCGATAAAACGGGTAAATACTGGTTAGTTACCACTTGGGGTTACTTCTTAAATACGGCAGTTGTCCCCTTATTGGCTTTGGCTGGACGTTGGGAAGTGGCAGCAGGTTTAATGCTGTCTGAACGCACAGGTAAGGCCATTCGCACTCCACCCAGAGATGTATTACTTTCCCACGCTGCAACACAGGTAGGCCGGGGTTTTGGTTTTGGCTTACATGAAGCTATGGATCAAATTGGCGCTACCTTGGGACCTTTAGCAGTGGCGGGAATGTTGGCACTGTACGGGAGTTATCAAAATGGTTTTGCCATTTTGTTAGTACCCGCAATATTAGGGTTAGTTGTGTTGTTGCTGCTACAAAGATTATACCCTAACCCCC